>JABSQK010000730.1 GCA_013215875.1 Lentisphaeria bacterium | reverse complement strand
CCAGTTAATTACTTGAGGGATTTCTTTTCCGGTATTGGCGAGGATTGGCCAGAAGTAACGACGAATATTGGATAAAATGCGGGTGCATAGTTCATCCCGGTCCGCAAGCATGCGTTCGCCATGCTGCCAGGGATCGATGCTAAGCCCAATGAAACCGGCACCAGCCAATTTCTCAAGGTACTCAAAACACGATTCTTTGTCACTTGAAAATCCTGTGAGCCAAATAACCAGTGGCCAGGGGCCTTCACCCTCAGGGCATTTTAGTACTGCCGGTATTTCACCTATACTGACTGCTTGCATCTTATCTCCTAAAAAATATTTAGCTAATATGATGGGCGGATATCCATTTGCAAGGATATGAGACGGCGGTCCTTATCTTGATTTTTCATTGAAAATTCATTTGTCCGGATCATACTAGCCTGGTTAATTCGTACATTCGCTACGAGATTTATGAATTATTCAGGCTAGATGAATAAAAAAACAAAAGGAACGACATGTCTGACTGGGGACAAGATCTTATATATGCCATTCGCCTGGAAGCACCTGAGGCAAGTATTTTGCAACTTTGTGAACTTATCGATCCAGAACTCAATCAGTCCAGCTATACCAGTCCGGAAAGTTCCTATTTTATTTTATATTCACAAGATAAAGTAGATTTGCCAGCTCTAAAAGCGACCTTAGCCAACTTCATTGAAATTCTTGAGATAAAAAATGCGGTCTTGGAAGAACTGGAAATTCAGCGTGAAGATTGGGCTGAGAGCTGGAAGAAATTTTTTCACAGCTTGCAAATCAGCGAGCGTATCTTAATTAAACCGAGCTGGGAAGAGAGTGACAGTACAGCTGAATGCATCATCGAAATAGACCCCGGCATGAGTTTTGGTACGGGCCAGCACGGGACAACATCTGCCTGTTTGCAATTTATCGACGCCATTACAGCTGTTTCGATTCCCAAAAGTTTCCTGGATATGGGCTGTGGTTCCGGCATCCTTTCAATCGCTGCTTCAAAGCTGGGTATCGCTGAAATTAGTTCATTTGATTTTGATCCTCTGGCCGTAGAAGCAGCAGAGAAAAATACCGTTATAATAAATGTGATGTAAACGTATTTGAGCAAAATATATTTGAATTTAACAGCGAGCAGACATACGACCTTGTCGCAGCAAATATCGAATCGCATATCTTACTCGATAACATCGACCGCATACTTGCATGCCTGCATGATGAATCGCAACTTTTATTATCAGGTATTTTGATTAAAGAATTCGATAAGACAATTGCAGAATTTGAGAGCAGGGGATTGGTTCTCAGAAAAGCAATTGAACTGGATGAATGGAAAAGTGCCTGGTTATTTCGGGGATAATCTTACTTGAGCAGCAATTCGATTTTCTTAAACCTGAATTTCCGGGCAATATCAATGGCTGTATCGCCCTGTTTATTCTTAAGTGTTTTGTCGGCTTTGTTTATTAATAAAGATTTAAGTGCTTGAACACGAAATTTGCGTGCAGCCATCATTAACGGGGTAAATCCGGCTTTGTTTTGATGGTTAACATTCAATCCATTATCAATATAATACTGAATTATTAGAGTATTGTTAATACTCGCGGCAAAATGCAGCGGGCTATCGCCCAACTTATTTTTCGGCTTTAACTTAAATCCCTTCGCATGTAAAATTTTAACAAGTTCCAGTCTTCGGCAATTATGAAATGGTGAATCCGTGATCTTTTTGAGATCTATATTTTTAATAATTTCTTTGCATAAAATATCGCTATTCAGTGAAAGCTTTAAGGCATTTAATCCACGTTTATTACTGTGCGAAATATCGCACTTTTTATCTATAAGCAGCTTAATAATCTGTCTTTTTTTGCTCATTCGTTTTTTATTATTGTTTGTTATTTGAAAAAATGCGGTGATCAATGGTGTATTGCCATCTTCGTCCTGGGCATTTATATCAACCCCCTTTTCAATTAACAATTTGGTCGTCGGGTAGTCCAGCTTAAATACAGCAATATGTAAGAGACTTTGTTTGGTGATATTTCTCTGTTTGATATCGATTCCCTTTTCGATAAGCAATTTTGCTGCGGCAACTTTATAGGACCTGATTGCATGAAAAGCCGCATTTTCAGATTTTGCATCATAGTCATCTATATCGATACCTTTTTCGATCAGAAATTCTATTTGCTTTAGATGCCCCATCATAGATGTCAACATTAATGCATTGCGGCCGATACTATCTTTACTATTTAATTTGAATCCTTTTTGCAAATAAAATTTTGATAGTTCAGGGTTGTGGCCAAAAACAGATTGCAGAAAGACATTTTGGCGGACTTTATTTTGAATCTTTATGTTTGCCTTGTGTGCAATGAGCAACTTGGCTATTGCCAGGTTGCCATTAAAATTTGCTTTCATTAAGGCCGTTTCACCCAGGGTGTCTTTATCTTCAATAGGGGCATCGTATGAAAGCAGTATTTTAACTGCCTCGAGTTGATTCCGTTCCACAGCATAATGCAGGGGTGTTTTTTTTTGATGTTCCTTATGAGGTAAATTCACATCACGGGGATCATCTTTCAGCAGTCTTTTTAATTCGGTAATATCTTTTTTAACGATTGCTTCATGTATATCCGCAGCAATCGTCGTAAAGGCGACGAATATGAGGAGACTATATCTCATACAAATTACGCAGTGATGTAAGCAGCCCCTTGTCATCTACAGGGATAAATGGTGGATGACCAAGACACTTCATAATATCGGTTTCTTTAATGTTTATTTTGTAAATATCATTGGGTAGTTCATCATTGAGTTTGAAATAGTTTGCCATTTGTTCTTCTAATTCCGGAAGCTTTATATCTTGTCTTGTTTCCTGGCAAGGAAGATCCCAAATATCGTGAGCTTTTTCCTGCAGACCTTCTTGGCTGATACCAAGCGGAAGCAGCATAACAAAAGGAGAATAATCAAATTGCTCGGAAATCAGATAGGCACCGGCAAGAATTAACTCATCCGGGTTTTCATAGTCTCCATCAAAATGAAATGTTGGTTTCTGTAGTAGCGAAACACCGTATTCTGTAAAAATTTCACTTATTGAAGGATGCAGGAAGTTAGAAATTATCGATGCATAATGCAATGGAACCTGTGTGATATCTGCATAAATCTGTTCTCTAATTTCGGGTGCAATTACCTGATAGGTCTGGGTAATCCAAGCGTAGTTATCTCTACTGATCTTTATATAGTATTTAATTTCACTTTCGTTAACATAAAGCTGAAGAATCTGGTTTTTTCGAGCAATTCGTTTGCCGGAATCATGAAGGGATTCATCGTAATCAGCTTCAATTTCTGTAAGCCACTGGCTAGCCCACCATGTTTTAGCTACTGGGCCGCGACGGCTTTTTAGTGCCAGCCCTTTGGTTCCGCCAGCGTCTTCGATACCTGTCCAAGAAAAAGTCATTCGTAATTATATAGTGTGTTTACTGTTTTTGTATTAAGGCATTTTGCCAGTTCAATAGTTAATTTGAGGCATGAAATATAGTCATTTATGTTGATAATACTATTGTGCGTATGAATATACCGCGCTGGCACACCTAAAACAATCGAGGCGACGCCGTTGTTCGATAAATGGATGGACTTGGCATCGGTTCCACCGGAACGACGCACTGCGACCTGATAGGGTATTTTGGCCTTTTCGGCGGTAGAAATGACTAGGTCGCGGAATGTTTTATTCATGATTGCTGTGGGATCCATCAAACGAATCTGCACGCCCGAGCCAAGTTTTCCCTGAGCGATATCGGCATCAAAGCCAGGTGTATCATCTGCCGGCGGGCCCTCCAGGATAATAGCGACATCCGGTTTTAGCAGATTCGCTGCCGTAGTTGCTCCACGGCAACCGACTTCTTCTTGCACTGTACCAACTGCAAGTATGCTATTATTAGTTTTTATTTTTGCCAATGCCTGGGCGGCTTGAATCGTTGCGGCGATGCCCACACGATTATCAAATGCCTTGCCTATATATAAATCCGGGTGATTGAAATTTGAAAATAGGCTTTCAGGAACAATGCTATCGCCCAGTTGAATATTAAAATCATTTGTAACTTCTTTGCGCGATGACGCACCAATGTCGATAAACATTTTATCCATAGGCATAATTTTCTTACGCTGGTCGGCCGAGAGAAAGTGTGGAGGTATCGAGCTAATTACACCGGTGATTTTTTTACCATCGGAATTTAGAATACTCACACGTTGTGCTAGAAGTGTGTGTTCCCACCAGCCACCTGTTGGTGTAAAAGCGATGAATCCATTGCTTTTAATGGCCTGAACAGCAAAACCCACTTCATCCATGTGTCCGGTAATCATTACACGAGGACCCTTGGCTGATTTTATTTCGTGTATTATTGAACCACTACGATCGTAAGATATGGGTGTCTTAAGCTCACGCTTGAAGATGTTTCGTACATCCTGTTCGGCACCGGGTGCGGCATGAGCCTCACTGAGTTCCTTTAATAGTTTGATTGCTTTCTTTTTCATAGTTATAGTATAGCTGTAATACAACTGAATAAAAAGCCTTTATTATTGCTTTTTCACTCATATAGTACAGAAACTGGGAGACCACTGTGCATAAGATACAATTAGAACGCGATAAGGCCACTTTAGAAAACATTGCCTTTGAGATAGCATCATTGATCGAAGAAATGAATGATGCTAAACAGCGCTTTAATGTCAGAGAGCGCGGTTATTTCACCCCCGATGAAGAAATGCATGCAAAGCGCATGTTCTTCAAATACCGCAATTTCCGCGCAGCCGTAATGGAGATTATTTATAACTGGAAAGATTTTGACACTTTTGAGGACGAAGACACATCGGCAAAAGCATTCATCCTGGCTTTTGCTTCAGCTATACAACTTTACCATTGGTCGAGTTTACTTGTAGAAGCATATAAAGGCAATGATGCAATCGTAAGTAAACTAAATGAAGTGGATATAAACCTGGGCATAGAAGGAAATCTTTTCGACCAAATATACAGAAATGTTACTCGCGTGGAGATTCAGGAAGAGCTGTATAATGCGGCCATCTTTTACGAAGAGAAACGTGAATGGATAGAGACCCATCTCGACGACTCCTTTAAGCAGCTTTTGCACTCTGTCGATCGATCGTATACGAGCATCAAACGAGGCAGTGTCGATCGCTGGGTAACACGATTGAACAGAGATATGGATATAACGGGCCGTCGTATGGCTATGCCCATTAAAGATCTCTGGTTCAATATGCAAAAAATGGCCATCGATTTTGTTGGCAGCATCTGGCTGGACACGATTCCAAAGATACCACAAGACCATATAAAAAGCTTTCAGGAACTCATGCAACCGGGTGATTTTTTTATTGTTCGCCCGGAATCGAAATCCAGCACAGTTCTCATTCCCGGCTGGTGGACGCATGGGTCTATCTATCTCGGTGGATTTGACGCACTGCAAGGAGCAGGTTTTGATAATCTCGAAAACGTCAGTAAAAATAAGGACAAATTAATAAATGAAAGTGGTGACATCATCGAAGCTTTAAGTCCTGGAGTGGTCTTTAGTAAGATGTATTACAGTATGTCTGTAGATCATGCTGTTGCCATACGCCCCCTCTTAAATGAAAGCGATAGGCGTAATTCAATAAACGATGCACTGAGCCACCTGGGAAAACCATATGACTTTGATTTCGATATTGGACGATCCGATCGCCTGGTCTGCACAGAGCTTTTGTATAAATCATTTCATAAAAAAGGCGGAATTGACTTTGAGCTGAAATCGCGCTACGGCCGTCCGACAATTAACGCAGACGATATCATAGAGAAAGTATTAACCGAGAGTCAAAACTTTCAGGTCATTGGTTTAAGCCTGAAGGATATGACTGCCGGCACGTCCAATTTCTATACCAAGGATGCCCCGAAAGTAATGAAAACACTGGGCTAAAATTGGCACTCCGACTAATTACACTTCTCTCTCTGTTCTCTATACCCCTAGATTTTCAGTTACTGTGAATTGGCATTATTGGCAATTGTTTTCTATTGGGTGGCACTGTAATTTATATTCAAGTTTTATTATTGGCAATTTTTTAAGGTCAAGATTGCGAATGCAGTACCATAATATTTGTGGTAGTTGTATAGTGGAAAGTCCCACCAGGAGCCATCTTTTTCCTGTTTACTTATAATGATGCTGGATAGCTTCTTGGCATAAATACGTTGTTTATCTTTTCCGGATAATGGTAAATTCGTACTAGCATAATAATGGCCAAAGTAGTAATAATATCCCGCAACACTAAACCATGATTCGTGTGGAACAGGTCGCTTACGTCCTATGTCGAGCCAATTATTTCTGTCTAAGAATCGCTTCAAACAAAGCTCTGTACTTTTTTTGTTGATGATAGAATCTTTATAGAGAAATAATGCCCGATTACATACCTGGGTGCGTCCGAGTGAACCGGCAGGACGGTTCACTGGCAACATGGGATACGTTCTGAAGCGAGATGAATAAAGGTAACTAAAATCTTTTTTCTGTTGGCGCTTTACTGCTTTTACCGCTCGCTTAATTATCTTTTTATCACTAGCAAAGCCAGCAGACTCAGCATGTTTTAAGGAAATGAGAATGGCAGCAGTAGCAAAACTATTCGGATGTGAACTCACCTTTGGCGTAATAGGGCCAAAATTGTAATAGGCCCAGCCGCCATTAACTGTCTCATATCTCTTAAGCCGGTTTATCTGACCCTTAATCAATAACGCTAATTTTTTCTTTACTGCCTTTTTTGTGTTCTTATGTTTATAAAGATCAACTGCAAACTCGATGGCATAGGCATGGGACCATATATTATAGAGGGTATCTACGGAACAGCGTTTAACTTTGGGCTGGTTTTCGAATAACCATTCGTGCCCTTTATTAAACTGTTTACTTTTTTGCTTGCCACTATGCAACAATGCTCGCAGACTAAGGCTTGTAACGGCGGATCTAAATGCGCGATGCGCTCCGGGTGCAGGGGCGTAAATATTGAGTGCTTTCGTTTGTTTGGCAGAGCCCCACGAACCATTCTTATTCTGATGGCTGAGTAAAAACTCGAGTCCCTTGTTTATACTCTGCTCTATTGTTTCAGCAGCTAGAGTATTAAATAGAAAGATTGATAGTATTAGTGCTTTCATTTCTCACTGGTCATATATAACTTTGGGCTCTTTGGCAGTTTGTCTCCAACACTTATGCCTCTACTTATTACAGCGGAATCACTTGTCAATAATCGGACTGTAACTACTTGTTGGATGAATTTTTTATTAACTAATTTCCATACATAGTTTTCATTTTTTTCATTTTGAAAGATCTGTTTCTTAGGTATGACTATAGCTGCATCTGAACTAAAAATATTAAATCGAATGATCGCGTTTAGCCCAGGCAATAATTTTTTATTTACTGGTGCTGAAAATTCTGCAAGGTACTTGCCCTTTTGATACGGTGCAACGTGCAATTTAATTAATTTTATCGGATTAATTTTACTTTTTAGCATTGAGAATTCGGCATAGAAAGTGCGTTTTTCGGTGATAAAGCCAATTATTTTTTCATCGATTTCAGCAATTAGTTTTATCGCATCCGGTGAAATGATGGTGATAAGAATGGCATTGACCCTTGGCCTGCCTCCAGGGATAAGGGTGCGTTCGTATTCTGACTTACTCCACAGGTGACTCCTGAAGTTCCCGTAATATATGATGCCGTCATGGGGCGCATTGAAACTCATTAATGGTAAATCGTTCTCAAGCTTTTTTAGATCGCTTTCCTGCTTTTTCATCAGGAGCTTTGTTTTTTGAATTTTTAATTCTTTACTTTTTCGGGTTGCGGGGATTTCCAGCTGCAACTTTTTTTGTTCAATTGCAAGTTGTTCTATTTCTCGTTTTAAGTCTTTTTCAAATCTCGGTAGCCCATTCTTTAATAATTCATCGTGACTAATTTTATTTGATTTTAGAATAAAATTGAGTCGTTCAAGGTAATCTGTCTGGCGTCTTAAAATGATTTCTTCACTTTCTTCGGTGATATCGTCTTCTTCATACATTTTTTTAAGTTGTTTAAGTTCTTCTTTTTCATATGCGATAAAATTATTTATTGTTTTCAGCATAAATTCGGAGCTTTCAGTATTAAGCTTTTTGTAGATCTCGAGGAATTTTTTAAAATATTCCCTGGCATATTTTAATTTTAAATCGATCGATTCCTGTTTCAATTGGGACTCAATTTTAAGTAGCGCAAAAGCATTTAGTTTTTCTGCCTGGGTGATTTTGGCGAGTTTTAAGTCAATTTTTTTCTGTTTTATAGACTCCAGCAGCGCTTCAGTTTTAACGACGATAACAGGTTGTCCTTTTTTAATAAATTGACCATGATTGGCAACTGATTTTACAATCAGGCTTGTCCATGATTCAGGGGAAATACTAAATTCGGTTTTTTTCAAAGGAACCACAGTGGCTTTAATTTTTTTATTTTCATGGAAAGGGACATGTTTGACAATGAAGGTTTCCGGAAGCTTATCCTCCTTCTTTTTATCCTGGGCATGACTATTTATTGCGGCGAAAAAACAGAGAAGTAGTGTGCTAATATTTTTCATATATGTTCCTATTTTAGAATGATACGTATAACATTTATTTCTTTCTTATTATGAAAATCTGTAGAATCATATTCGATTAAAGATTCTTTGACTTTCAAAAATAAAACTTTTTTACCAGCGGAAATCTCCTGATTCATGGAGAGGCGCATTTCTATTGCATTTGGCGAATTATCCAAGGCAGCACTGGACTCGCCCTTAAATTTGTCAAAAAATGGGATCTGGTAAATATATTCTTGGAGCTTTTTTTCTTGATTTATTATCGCGTTATCAAACTTCATTGCCAGGTCATTCCAACTGGTCATATCACCTTTGTTTTGCCATACATTATTAATATAAAGCAAATTTGTTATACCATCATCTGTTGCTAAAATTGCTTCAGTAATGGTTTTATCGCTGTTTATTTGATACCCGGAAGCGAGCTCTTTTACGTTGATGCTGATTTTTTCATGCCAGATGCCGATGTATTGTTTGTGCGAAAAGACTGGAATTTTAGATTTAACATTTATGGCTCCCTTAGCCTGAGTGATGGTAGATGTGGCAGATGTAGTTGGCCACTTCTCCATTGCAGTAAAAACTAATTTGTCTTTCTCTGATGAGAAGATATAATTTTTATTTAAGGTGGAGTAGATTACAATAATAGAGTTACCTTTGGCAATCATATCTGTACCCGGGAGGGTATCTAAAAAATTAACGACTAAAGTTTTATTTTCACCGGCATGGGATAAGCTGCTGTACCGGTAAGATACGCCCGAAAACACAATAATAGCAGAAATAAATATGACCCATGTGAGCCAGTACTTTTTTGTTTTCTTAAGGATGTAATAATCCAGTGGCCCAATAATGAGTATGTAAATTAAAATAATAAAAACCAGTAAAAAAAGTCCACTGTAGTTCACATCATTGCTCTTCCCTGCAAGTATTCCTTTTAGTATTCCGCTTCCTGGATCACCTCTTTTTGATCCGAGGTTTTGAAAGAAGGACTTTGAATTCTTAAGGAATTTTTTATCGAACCAGACGGGTTTTAATTTTTTATTTTTCGGGGTATGCAGGAGTATCAGTCCATTGCCATAATGGAAAAGTCCATGTGACGGAAGGCTGCCACTGCTAACCATAGAATTGAAGAATTTTTTACATGCGGGATTTTTATCAGGGTTATAGAGCAGCAGTCGTCCACCTGTCTGTATCCATTCTCTTATGGCCTGTTTTTGTTTTAAACTTAATTTGTCGATATCCAAAGCGTTTAGAAAAAGTGCATATAGCCCTTCATATGCGAGACTGTTTTCAGGGAGATCTGATTTAGTTACGGGTATAAGTTTTGAATTTAATGGAATATTTTTTGTTCGTATATTTTCCTTTAGATACTCTTTTGCTTCTTTGCCTTTCAGTTTATAAGTTAAATATTTTTTTGGTATATTATAGCATGCGATAATTGGTTCTTCATTTGAGCGATTCAACTTTTGCATTACTTCAGGGCGTTTATCGTCGAATTGTACTTTTACTTTCATATGTTGGCGTTCTGAAAGCGGATCGCATAGAACATTATGGACAAATTTCTTTTTGGAATTTTTAGGCAGTGTGAATGGGAAGATATTTGTCACTTCGTATCCTTCCTGGGAGGATGGCTGGTAAACGAGAATACGGCCCGTGGTGGCATTTTTATTGTTGACTATGTTTACACGAATCTGTATGACCCCGGAATAGTCTGGATAGACATTGCCGAACCCACCCTTAATATCCACATTACCATAGAGACAAAGCATATGGCACAGGATAAATAACTGAAATAATTGTTTCATAAAATACTTTCAATAACTAGGCATAACCTAATTCAATGACACGAGGTCTGCAAGGTGTCATTTCCATAACTGTTAAGTCGGGCTATTTAAATTTAGGAAGTATTTTCCAGAGTCGATCAAATTCTGTTTGGAATGTATTCAGGATATTTTTGTTATCACTGACAACAGAATTTTTCATTAATTTTTTT
>JABSQK010000073.1 GCA_013215875.1 Lentisphaeria bacterium | reverse complement strand
CGGCATCGAATTAATCAATCCAAATGATGGAATCGATCCCTGGCCCGATCAACAAATCGCCGCAATAAAAGAACTCATCCAGCATATAAAGCAGAACACAGAAATTAACTACATCGTCTCACATGCTGAGATCGCAGTACCAGCCGGCCGCAAAAGCGATCCCCTCGGATTAAATATCAGCCAATTTATTAGTCCTTAGACTACCGGAGGCAATCTA
This sequence comes from Lentisphaeria bacterium, assembly GCA_013215875.1. Taxonomy (GTDB): domain Bacteria; phylum Verrucomicrobiota; class Lentisphaeria; order JABSQK01; family JABSQK01; genus JABSQK01. The sequence goes on along the minus strand of JABSQK010000073.1, from coordinate 3,350 downwards.
TAGTATTTCTCTTGCGCGGCACTCAAGGACTACGTCCTTAAGAATCCATGCTTATGCCTGCATAAGCAATTACCGCTTCGCTCTCAGTCGCAGAGCTTCCTCGTTTTGACTGCGTCTTGCTGGGGATTTCAAAGGTGGACACCCACCTTTGACCGCCGGAGGCATTCGCAAGCGAAATACTATAAACTATTCCATGGCTTGATTTTTTTTCTGAACAACATACCTTCAGTGCTTTTATTAGTGGGAAAACAATGAAATATAAATTATTATTACTATTTATAGTACCCTTTTGTTTGCATGCTGAGTTGAAAGTTATCTATAGCGATTTGCGTCAGCAGACAGAATCTGATACCGGTACCATCCGTTTATTGCTGCATAATTTTGGCAAGACAGCCGAAAAAGTTACCTTGGTGAAAGCGGGCGATATTGTTTTGCCTGTATATAATGTAGTGGCACAGAAACACGATCCTGTAATGCTCAAGAAACTCAGTCGCTTCGATCGCGCCAAGCTGACCATGGGCCATACAATGATCTATTGGGCCAAGCTCGATAAAAACCCTATCAAGCCTGGCGAGCAGGTATGGCTTCGCATTAAGCGTAAAAACAAAAGTAATACGAGCACAAAGATCTCTGTCTTTCTTAACGGAAAAGAAAACCCCTTGGTACAGACGATCGATCTCAGCAAAGTCCCATTAAAAATTTCCGCTGTCCGTTATAAAAAGAAAAGTTCTGAGTTACTGATTTTTATTGAGAATAGCACAGCTAAAGAAGAAACTGTAAAGGCCCTGTTTATCAATAGTGAACGTGAGAAGAATATAAAATCAGAAGTCCTGGGAGCTAATATGAAGACCTGCTTGGTTTTCAAAAGCATCAAGAAACGCAAACATGGTGATCGCATGACTTTCTACCTTACCACGAAATCCGGTAAAACTGCTGCGGATCTAACAACCCTGGTATTAGGGTTTCCGATCAATGTGGAATTTGGCAAAGCCCCTGAGGGTTATGGTTTCGATCCAGAGCCTTACGCCTGGAAATTGGAAGATAAGGACGGAAAGATTCGCGAAGCTGAATTAGTAAAGGGAGTGGCTACTAAATCGATCCAGGCCCATGATTGCCCAGCACACAGCTTGGACCGCAGTTTTCAGAAAAATGCCTATTTCAATTTTGATCTGGAAACAAAACTTCTCGCAATGTCTATACAGCAACCTTATTCCAGCCACATATGCAGAACAAACATTGCAGAAACAATTGTAGCCCTAAGCGAAACAGTCCCCATTATTAGATTTAATCCAAATATAAAAGAAAATGACATCCGTCTCAACCCGATAAAGATTACCCGGCATGCAGTGCAGAATGCCGCTCCCAATACAGTACATGCAGTATTTGCCCTGCAATTAATTGATGGGAAACGCTACGTAACCAGGGATGAATTAAGGAACCTGGTATATACGGCTCTTGCAAATGGATCCAGAGGTATTTTCTTCAGATATTCCAGTGATGCAATTTCAAAGGACTTAAAACAGGGTCTCAAGGAGCTAATTGAGGAATTAACAGCGTTGAAACCTTATCTTGAATTTATGGATATAGATCCTGTCATCCAATATAAAGAAAAAGATTTGAAAATTTTTCAGTTGACCGGGTATAAACTAAAAATGATTATTGCCGTGAACTATGGCAAAGAGAAATCCCATAAATTAGAAAAAGAAAATGCCTATGTCTATAAACGATTCAGCGCTGGAAAGTTTCATGATGTCGAACAGGCCTTTGTTTTGAAAACAGGTATCAACATAATTTTAAGGGAGACGAAATGAATAAGAAAGTATTATTAATTCTTGGCTGTTTTCCATTATTGTTTATCATACTCTATTTTAGTTTAAATAAAGAAGAGCCAAAAGAGATCCCAGTACAAAAAGTCGAAACGTTGAAAATTGAAGATCTACCAGGCGATAAGAAAGAAGATCCTGTACCTGAACCAGAAAAAGAACCAATCCATTCATTTAAAGATATTGATGATTTATTAAAGCAATGGGGGCCCCACTGGGATGCCAAGAAATACCCGGCAGGTTTTTTAGAGGCTTATCACCAGTTCTTAATCGACAATGAAGAAAACTTAAAAGACTGGCAAATATACGAACGTTACTTCTATCTAATTACTGCATACAATCAACAATTAAAAGACTCAGATAAGGAATTGGAAATTTTTCCATATTATATGAAATGGTCGACGAAGGCAAATGGGGAGGAATATGCAGCAGAACGTGCCGAAGTACAATTATCCCATGCAAGAAGCAGGTTTAATGAGATGTATTATATTGACTACATTTATAAACATTATAAAAACCATAAAGATGTCTATCAATATGCCCGCTTTAAAGAAGGCTTGATTTTGATTAAGGATAAAGATTACAAGGCAGCATTGGAAATGTTTAATCAAAATTTGAAAGACTTCAGTGTGGGTGACGAGTACTATTTTGCATCCCTTATGCGCGCAGCTGAGATGTATGTTAGATTTAAGCAAGCGCCAGTGGCCTTATCCATGCTTGAATCACACCGTGAAAAGATCATAGATTTTGAAAGTAATCAGGAACTTCTCTATGAACTTGCTGATTTATACAACAATAAGAATCTTGAGATCTATAACATTGTTAAAGCTGTAAAAATCTATAAACAGATCATTGCTATATGTAAAACCAAAACGGACCCGTACGACAGGAATTCGTCTACTATGGCAAAAGTGCATATGAAAGAAATTCAAAAAGAGATCATAAAATGAGCTTGACATAGATTTTTGATGCATTAATTTCACTTTTCTTTAATTAATAAAAACAAGTGGGAAACCCAAACAATGAAAAAAATACTAATATTACTGAGCCTCTTGCTCTCAACGTTATATGCAGTAGAACCAGAGTCACCAACAAACGGCATACTCAAATTCTTAAATGGCACTTCGGATTATAAAGACCAACTGGTGACACTAATTGGCATAGATGCCAAATTCTCTGCTACTACTACAAGCTGTGGAATGGGAACGATTAAATTAACTGGAAAGCATGCAGGTGGTGCAGAAATAACAAATACAGGTACTGGTTCTGTTACGATAAGTGTACCTACTAATACGTCGGGGAAAAATAATACCAAAGCAAAAGCCTGGGTAGATGGTGTACTAAGCGGGGTATTGAAGGTAGCTACAGTTAAGGTTAAGAAAATTAAGAAAAAGGTAAGCTCTGGTGATAAAATTTCTGCTGTAGCAAATGTTTCTGTAACTGTCAAAAAGGGGGCAAAGGTCAACTTGATAGCCAAATTACATGGGGGGAAAGCGCCAATAAAGGATTCGACTGGAGATACCTTAT
>JABSQK010000729.1 GCA_013215875.1 Lentisphaeria bacterium | reverse complement strand
CTGCGCGTTTGACTAAGCGATCTATAGGTAAAGGTGCCCATCTTCCCCATAAGGCACTTGAATGAATTATACTTAATATAAAAATGAGTCTCACGATTCCTCCTTTTTTGTAGATAAAACGCAGCCGGAAAGAATCTATTAGACGATTATGGAATTTTTTATAATCGTATGGCGATGAGCATACCATCACCAGCAGGGTAGATGGTGCAGTGAACTCTGGAGTCCTGCGCAACTCGTTTATTAAATGCCTGCATCTCTAATACGCGCTCATTGTCACTATGCTTGTCTATAATTTGCCCACCCAAAAATGCATTGTGAAAAGCAAGGATTCCACCTGTGCGAATATGATCCACAGCCCAATCGTAATAAAGCTGGTAATCCATTTTTTCTGCATCGATAAATATAAAGTCGTAGATCGTATCAAGTGTCTTGATCGTTTCACGTGCATCACCAAGGACTATTTCAATCGTATCAGAAACGCCAGCTAATTCGAAATGTTCATGAGCAACAGCGGCGTGTTGATCTAAAAGTTCCAGGGTCGTAATGCTGCCATCGCCTGGAAGAGCTCGCGCCATCCAGGTGGCACTAAAACCGCCCAGAGTACCGATTTCCAGTATATTGGTCGCATTTATAGAGCGCAAGAGGAATTGCAGGAAATATCCCTCTTCGGGACTAATGCTAATTGCTGGTAGTCCTTTTTCCGGCGTTTCCTTATAGATTCGTTGCAGGGCATCATCGTAATTTGAAAAGGTATCAATGACATATTGACTGGCTGCTGGAAATTCACTCATGATATTCTCCAATATTGGATTTAAATTTGAAAAGACTCGACTATATTTGCTTCCTAAATAAAGGATGATTCATGCCATTTTCAATTGATAATGTAAAAGAGTTCAAAGAACAGGGTTTCACCATTATACCTGATTTTTTTGATGCAGCTGAAGTCGCTGCCTTGAGTAGTGAAATCTGTAAACTGAAAGCCGATGGAAAATTTTATAATGTATCGACTGATGGTGATGGCGAAACACCCACAGATGAACGGGTAAATGTTAACTATCAATTATGTCCCACTTTCCCTCACAGTGAATTAATGAAAACACTTCCTTTTAGTAAAAAAGTTATTTCAGCAGTGGAGCAATTAATTGGCGATCCTTATTTACAGCAGCTTTGCCAGATATTTCTAAAACCATCAAAGGTAGGTGCGGGAACAAACTGGCATCAGGACAATGCTTATTTTAAAATTGAAAATCCCTTGCAGGGCACCGCCATGTGGATCGCGATCGATGAGGCAACATCACAAAATGGTACTCTGGAACTAATACCCAATTCCTTTGAAAATCTTCTCGAGCATAGTCGTGACCCAAATAGCAATCACCACATCCGCTGTTTTCCAGATGAGTCTAAGGCTGTAAAAGTGGAAGTACCCCCTGGTGGTGTGGCTTTCTTTTGTTATGGCGCACCGCATTGTACACGAGAGAATCTTACGGATAAAGATCGGGCAGGACTGGCGTATCATTTTATTCGTTTAGATGGTCGTCCAGTGATTACAGATGATGATGGCAATGAGGTGGTGACCCTTCAACCAGGTCCCGGTCGGCCGATTTTGTCGGGCCCGGATGCCAGCTGGGGTGAAAAAGAGTACGGCGAAAATCTCGAAACTCGTTTTGACGAACTCGTGCAAGAATTGTCTTAAGGCAATTCTTTATTTGATTTTTTCCTGATGCTTTTGCAGCACGGGAATTACAGATTTGCTGCTACAGGCCATCTCCTTTGAGATGAGTTCCAATTGCTGCATAAAATAAATTTCCCGCAAGCTTAGTTTTACTAATTTCATACGAATACAATCCCTTTTGTCTTATACTTTATTATCGGATTTTATTCGCTCTTCTTTAATATGAAATAGTCAATTAATACCCCGTCTTCAATATTTTTTATGGCAATGGTATTTTCGCCTTTTTTTAGGGTCAGCATTTTTTTGCTGTGCAGGATATGCCATTTGTTAAACAATTCGCTGGAGATTCTGTACTGAGAATCATTATAGTCGAATCCCAGGCTGTTTGAACAGCCATCGGCCCAGAATACACGTGCCGATAAGTCGTAGTTGCCGGCTTCCTTAACGGTGATTATATAATTTGCCTGGCCCATTGCCTTGCCTGATTTTTGGGGGATTGAGAGAACCATGTTGCCAGAGCTATTGTTACTTTTTAGACGCGTAAACGAACCACTTATAGACGCATAGCTTTCACCCTCTATTTTAATCTGCTCTACAGTCTGAGTATTTCCTGTCGCCCACGGATCGAATACCTCGATTTTTCTACCACCATTTGGCTTGTCTGGAACTACGACTTTCTTTTCCCCATTTAACCGTGCATTGAGATTGCTTATATGCTCAATCTTGTCTTCGTGGGTATTTTGCGTCATCATCAGAGATAGAAAGATAAGGCAGCAGGCAGTAGGAATGGCGAGCCGTATAAAGAAACGTTTTGGCGAGTCGCGTGGACTGATAAGATAGTGACTCACTAACCCCAGCATGGCACCCACCCAGATGCCTGTACCGCGACCCAGGATATTGCAGTATAAAGAGAGCAGGGCAATCGATATGAGGGCCAATACTGCCGGCATGAGGTAGATCATCTCTTCCTGGCGCTTCCGCAATGCCAGATAGACCAGTCCAATTAGCATTAGAGCATATGCGATGGCAGCTAAAAAGCTGCTTTCAAGCAGTGTAAGCAGGTATTGGTTATTTGAGTCACGGGGAATCTTGAATTCATCAGGCGAGGGCGTTAGGTCCTGGTATTGCTTTAAGTTATTTACCGCACGTTTATACTCACCGAGTCCTGCACCAAGCGGGTAATAGCCCGGACCTTTTAACGCTGCACGATTTTCGATAGCGATACGCTTCATGTACTTTTTGCTATACTGACTGGAAAAGGATTGCCCAAAATCTGTAAATGGAGAAAGCAGGGCAAATGATGCAGCAAGAATTGCCACGGCGTATGCGGCTCGATACTTTAGGAGAAAGCCTGAGAGCAACATGGTAACCGACCAGCAAATGACCAGTTGACCAGACTCAATTGACAGTCCGACAAGAATTGCGATTGAAGTGAATATACAATACGAAATATAGCGTTGATGCCGGAAACTTTGTATGATGAATGGGCTGCTTATGATAAGCAAGGCCATATAGCGTGCTTCACTTAACTCAAAAGGGGCTAGCTCATAGATATGGTTTATCTTTAATGATACGATACCAAGGGCAATTCCCAGGGCAAGGTATCCTAGATAGTGGCAAAGCTTCTTAATTGCATGCTTGTGGGCACTGGCAAATACAAACCAGGTAATAATAAATATTTCGGCAACCTGCACCAATTCTTTTACAGCTATTTTCAGTTCGGCTTGGTGCATGCCCAGCAGGCCGATGGGAATGAGGGATACACAGAGTATTTGCAGTGCCGGCATTTGCGGCCAGTAGTTCTGTTTGCGTATAATGAATGCT
>JABSQK010000728.1 GCA_013215875.1 Lentisphaeria bacterium | reverse complement strand
TAAGTTTTCATAACTTATGTGCAGTGTTGGAATTGCCGTTTCAACACTGCTTTTCTCCTTCTTTTCAAAGTTAATATTTCTCTTCAAATTTTATGAGGATAACTTTGAATGCAAGGCTGGAGCTAAGAATCGTATCAGGCAGGATATCGCCTTTGTGGGATTATACCCTGCTAAAATAGTTGAAACGTGATGTTTTGGAATATAGTCAATTTTGGTAATTATTTCGGATATATATTAACGTTTTATTGATAGAAGCTGGTTAAATTAATTGGAAGATATAGGACAATTTAAACAACGTAGAGTTGTTGTGACAGGTTTGGGTGTTGTTTCTCCCCTTGGAGATAGCCCTGATCTTGTTTTTTCACGCTTATATGAGAATCAATCTGCTATTGCCCCTATAAGTCGTTTTGATACACAGAGTCATTCCATAAAATATGCCGCTGAAATTAATGATTTTGATATCGGCATCTATGGTATTGAAAAGCGGGATATACAGCACCTTGATAAGGTGCAGCAATTTGCCCTTGGTGCATGCGAGCAAGCTGTCGTCGATGCTGGATTAGATTTAGCCAGGCAAAGGTTGACTGGAACGAAAGATCTGATTGAAGCGAACCCGCGAATAGGCACAGCAATCGGAACATCAAATACGATGTTTGACCCTGTATATGAAGCTGCCTTACACATCCATCAACAAAAGATAAAGAAAGTTTCGCCGCGAACATATAATAAAACACGGCCTTGTTCAAGTGCGTCTTTAGCATCCATCAGGTACGCTTTGGGAGGGCCAGTGTTATCACAAAATGCAGCATCTGCCACTGGCGCTTTAAATATTATAACAGCCGTAGATATGATACGTCTTGGTCGTAGTGATGTCATGTTGGCTGGCGGTACAGACTCCGGGGTAAACGAATTAAGTTGTGCTGTATTTGGAAATAATCTGAGTGGATCTAAATCGGGACAATTCCGACCGTTTGATGTGAATCGAGATGGAACCATACTCGGCGAAGGAGCGGCAATATTAGTTTTGGAAGAAAAAGAGCATGCCCTGAAAAGAGGCGCAGATATTTATGGAGAAATTCTTGGCTATGGCACACGAACAGATGCTCATGATATGGTAAGGATTCCAGCAAACGCACCTGGTTTATGTGCCTCGTTAAACGAAGCCCTTAGCGATGCGTCATTAACAAGTAGCCAAATTGATTACATAAATGCACATGGTACAGGAACCCAAATGAATGACCTTGCAGAATCCTATGCAATAAACACTGTATTCAATGCAACGACTAAACCCTATGTAAATGGCACTAAAGCAGCCTTCGGGCACATGCTTGCTGCGAGTGGAGCAATTGAAGTAATTGTCAGCCTTCTCGCCAGTTGCTACGATATGATTCCGCCCACATGCGGGCTTCAGAAACTGGATCCTGGATGTAATATAAACTGCGTTAGTGGAGCGGGTATACGTAGCAATGTTGACCATGCCTTATCCATTAATGTTGGCATGGGTGGTCTGAATACAGCGATCATCGTTAAAGGAGACAAACGTGAATGGAACAATGCAAACTGACCCAAGTTCTTGGGTTGATCGCGATGTGGTGGCTTGTTTTCAAACTGCAGTATTGCAATTTCCAGATAAACAGGCGATTGTTACAAAAACGGATTCCATACTGTATTCGGAACTTGATGCCTTATCCAATTGCTTAGGAAGGAAAATAAATACATTAACGGATCAAAAGCAGTCAATAATTGCTGTTTATGCAGAAAACCCAATTTCTCTCGCAATTAGTTTATTAGGAATATTAAAAGCAAATGCCACATGTGTATTCCTTGATATAAAGTCGCCACCAGAACGAAATAAGAAAATCATTGAGATGACCAATGCCACTGCATTAATAGTGGAAGATGAATTAGTTCTTGATGACAGTATGAAAGTATCTATACCAGACCATATAAGTCTTATTAACCTGCTGTCACTTGAGCCGGAATCGGGAATAGACTGTCTGTCTGATACAGAAATTAGGCATGATATGGCTCTTTATTTTACGTCCGGGACAACAGGCATGCCAAAGGGTATTCGACGCAGTCATAAGCACGCTGTTTATGAAGCAAAGTTATATGCAGAAACACTTTCATTGACCTGTGACGATAACTTGTTCATGCCACTTTCATTTACATATGGTGCATCAACAAAACATTCTTTAGCCGCATTGTTTCTTGGAGCAAGCTTATATGCGACAGCTCCGGGAGAATTATCCAGCGCCGATATGCTAATGTTTTGTACGACTCATAAAATTAGCATTTTTTATGGGACGCCTTCTTTATTCCGAAACTTATGCAAGGTGATTGATGCTGTATCGAGGCCATCTTCAATACGATGTATGAGCCTGACCGGTGAAGCATTAAAGAAAGACGATATAAAACTCTTTAATCAGTATTGGGATAAAAGCGGCGATATTTTATTAAATTCATTAGGCAGTACAGAGTGCGGTGCATATTGCCATTTTTTAATTGATCATAAGACATTAATTTCCACACAAGACATTCCTGTAGGCTTTCCTGTTAATGGCAAAGATGTGGCGATCTGCGATGTCGATGGCCTGGAAGTTCAAGCAAATGAAACAGGAGAGATTGTTGTTTCAAGTGAGTATTTATCAAATGGATATTGGCAGGATGATGAATTAACAAAAAAGAAATTCAAATTGAATCCAGAGAATAACGAGATGACTTTTTATACGGGCGATCACGGATATAAAGATGATGATGGCAGAGTGTTTATTTCACATCGAACGGATTCACAAATAAAGATACGGGGCTATAGAGTTGATATTGGGGAAATAGAATCTGTATTGATCCAACACTCTGATATTTCCCAGTCCTTAGTTCAAGCAACAAAAAATCAATTAAATGAAACTATCTTAACAGCATACCTAGTAGGTGATGCCAATTTAGACGCTATTGATATAAATGAATTAAATCGCTTTTTGATGAAACAGTTACCTTTGCATATGATCCCGGTAGATTATTTTATTCTTGATAAAATACCTCTAAACGAACGGGGAAAAGTCGACAGGAAGTCACTTAGTCCAAATACTGCTAAAGCTTTAAAATCGGTACACAGTAAATCACCCTTAATTTTACAAACAGAAAGTCAACTTACATCTATTTGGAAATCGGTCCTTAAACATGATCAATTTTCCCTAACTGATAGTTTTTTTGCTGTTGGTGGTGACTCATTGCAGGCAATGGAGTTATCAATAGAAGTCGATTCAATGTTTGACCGTACTCTTCTTTTGACACAGCTTCATGAAGCCCCTACCATTGAGCTCCTGGCTGTATTTTTACATAAAGATGTAACGCCGGCTCGTATTATATCTCATAATAATTCTAAGTCAGAAAAAATATTGATTGGACTTCCCAATATATCATGTGACACAGATAACTTACGACAGCTACTATCTGAATTAGAATCAGAATTCAAGGGTTATGGATTTGAATTACCTTTATTTGAACAAGCAATCGATTTGGAAGATGTAGCGCTAATATGCGCAGATCTTATCCAGGAAAAATTTTCCACAAAACCAATATACTTGATTGGATATTCTTTTGGAGGAGTCTTAGCTTTTGAGACCGCTCGACAATTAATTTCTCGTAATTGTAATATCCAATACTTATTTATCCTTGACTCTACATTCCATTATAAGCGTTCTTACAATACCATGCAAAGAATGAAGTTTATGATTTCTAACTTCATTGTATTTAACTATGATGATAAGTGGGAATATTTTAAATTCAAATTATTTAAGACTCAGAATCGGATTAAGAATCGAGTGGTGAATACACCCATACAAAAAAAATCCTCAGCCGTATTTAAGAAAGGTGGTAAGCGAATTCAGAGTAATATGTTTTTAAAAAATGCATCTCGCCAATATCATCCAGGGAGCATTGATGTGAAACTGGTTTTATTTCGTTCACGAAAACGCGCTTTCAAAATTAAATACGATGCTGCTTTATGGAAATCATCAGTTAAACAGTCAATAGAAACGATAATTATTCCAGTTTTTAAACATGGTGGTTTGCTAAAGAAGAAATATTTAAATATTTTAATCGAGCACTTAAGAAATCATAATTAGCTTCAGGAAGTGATGAAGTACGCAAGCATTCTCCTAATGCATAGTGAGCTAAAGCGAACGAGCCAGAAATACTCGGTAAGCTGAAAGCGAACGAGCCAGAAATACTCGGTAAGCTGAAAGCGAACGAGCCAGAAATACTCGGTAAGCTGAAAGCGAACGAGCC
>JABSQK010000727.1 GCA_013215875.1 Lentisphaeria bacterium | reverse complement strand
ATCAGCTTGGTGGTATTGGCGAACAATTTCAGTACATCATGCGCGATGAAACAATACACTTGAACTTTGGACTTGACCTCATCAATGGAATCAAGGCAGAAAATCCAGATGTATGGACAGATGATTTCAAAGCTGAGATTATTGAGATGATCAATGAAGCAGTTAAATTGGAAATTAACTACGCAAAAGACTGTTTACAGGACGGAATTTTGGGATTAAATGCAGATATGTTCGAAGAATATGTAAAGTACATTGCAAACCGCAGAGTAGAGCGTATTGGTATAGAACAGCAATTTCCTGGAGCACAAAATCCGTTCCCGTGGATGAGTGAAACAATTGATATTGCTAAAGAGAAAAATTTCTTTGAGACTCGGGTTACCGAGTATCAGACATCAGGTAACCTGGAGTGGTAATTTGATGTGGCTTTAAGCGGCAACGCTTAATTGGCTGGAGGCGTTGTAAGCTCCAACTTCGGTTGGAGCTTATTTACTTTTAAACAGGTAAAGTGAAAAATCCTTAGCGGATGAAACACAGACAAAACTGTTTAATTCAACTGCCATTTAGTTAATAATTTTTTCCAAGCATCCGTTTTTTTGTTCGCTATGAGTGCCTTATTAAATTGTAGGATAAATGCTTTTTTATTTACTGATTTTGCAAATACCAGGTAAGTAGGGTTCAGGGTGATAGGCTTTTTGAGTCTTTGAACAGTATTCATTTTTAGTTTCTTTAGTGTGGTACTTGCAGAGCTTTTTAAGGCAATGACTGCATCTACACGTTTACTCGCAAGCATTTTGAAGTTGTTCTCATCAGAGCTGTTCTCAAAAAGTATCATTAATTTTTTTTGTTTGAATGCATCAAACTCATCACCATAAGACCAGCCGCGTATCACAGCAATTTTTCGCCCGGATAAATCCTTGAGCGATTGAAAACTAAACGGTTTATTTTTTCGTACATATATACAAATTGTTTCAGTGAAGAGGGCATCTGAATAGTCGTAAATAAGCAGACGTTTTTTATTTTTATAGATTCCGGCCACAGCACCTTTACCCTGAGAAGAATATTGCAATAGCCGCTTCCAGGGAAGGGGAGAGACGCTTACTTTTTTATCGAGCTTTTTAAATATCTGCTGAATCAATTCGGGGTAAAAACCAGCCGCCTGTTTAGATTTATCGAGATACATGAAAGGAGGATTCGATGAATCAACATATACGACATTATCTTCATTTGCATATAGCGCCGACATACACATACATACAGCAAGCAGCAATAATTTACAATGTTGTTTTCTTCCCATGTCATTTGGATGAAGATTGCTTTTCCTCATCATCCTTGTTCGAACAGTAACCAGACAGCAGAAAGAGTCAATACGTCAATATTTCCACAATGTGAATGAGACGTATAATCCTGGCCAAAATATCATATTTTGAACTTGGCAAAGATTAATTTTTTGAAAATAAAGTGTAATAATTTAGTTTTAGCATCACTCAATTATTTACGAATTATGTAATCTATCCTGAATAATGTTGATCAGGCATAGTATTTCCGGCTTGCCCGGCCGGGCCGAATGCCTCCCAGGCAGCATTGAAATAACATTTCTGTTCATCAGTCATCATGCCCAATGCGTCTTTAGTAGAAACGTGATTTCGCTGATCATGATAGTTCGCTGCACGATCAGAATTTTTCAATAGAAATGGATCGCATACTGAGCTTAAATATGACTTAAAACGAATTTTATTTCCTATTATTTTCTTCGCCGGCAATTACTCGATCCAAAGGAAAGTTGCTTGATTGTGGACGTACAAGCACTGCTTTTTGCTCATCTGAAAGATTTTCGTAATTTACGTGGGAAAAACTACTTGGGCTGAATGTGCAACTTAATGGCGAGTACTTATAGAAAAGTGAGCGGCGTTCGCTTTTTCCTTTCCAGGGTAGCCCACCATGGGTAAGGGCCTCAGTAAATATGATTGCTGTTCCTGCTTTACCAATAACCGGAGTAATTGTTTCATGCACACTTTCGGACATATCTTTCCAGTCAATTGGGTGAGGGAGATTTGACTTGTGGCTGCCGGGCACACAGGCAAATCCGCCATCGCCTTCATTTACATCTTGCAGATTAAAGGCAACCACTGTTAAGCCATTATAAATATTTCCGTTTTGAAAATGGTAGAATTGGCCAGGTTCAAAGGGTGTTTGCCCGCCGTGCAAAGATGCACCGATAGGACTTAAACCAGAACGTATGATATCGCAATATACATGATCCAGGCGTACAGAAACGCCAATGATTTCCTGAAGTTTAGGAAATACATTTGGTGTTGTCATGAGATCCATAAATTCAGAACCCCAGTCTAAACATTGGCTCAGACGTTTTGTCGTGAAATCCGGATCTTCGACAACGGCAATTTTTTCATCTACAGCATTATTCAGTATTTCCAGAGTTGCAGCATCAATAGCATTTTCTATGACGAGGTATCCTCGCAGGTCAAAGAAATATTTTTCGTTTTCGGTGAGCATTAATAATCTTTTCGGTTTACATAGAGACATCCGAGTGACAAAGTAAAGATCATGAATATTGCGCTGGTCCAAACCGGTTGCCAGATATTTACTCGGAGTCTTGCAGTATTTTTTGCCGCTTCCTCTTCTTTGCTTTCGGGTTTAACAAATGACATGATATGAGTAATGGTCGTGCTTAATTCACCGGGTTTTGGTAGCACAAAGTAGATGGGTTTAATTAGCATGCGGTAAGTACCTTCCCAGCCTGTGAATTTAGTTTTTATATTGAAAGCAAAGAACATTATATTCAATGCGGCTGGGAGCCTAGCAGATACGTTATCAGAATTTTTATATGCCTTGTCTGTTCGAATTGTTTTAGTTGAATCGTAAACAAAGTAATTATTATTTTCACCAAGCAGGATGGAATTCACTTCACCCTGTAGAAAATCCGGCTTTGTAAAGTTCTTTCCGTCATAGATCCAGTACGAGTCATTTTCAAATAGTACGTATGCCATATCCTTCTTAAATGAAAGCCCTAATGTCCGCGGAAAAATTTTCCCTTCCAGTTCTTTTTCTTCAATGACGTTTAATTCCGCGTCAAAAATGTAGATACTACCGGTATTCGACGTTATGATATATTTATCTGAAAGTTGGATAATTTTTGCATTATGTTCAAACGCAACCTTTTTCTTTAAGGCATATTTGCCTTCTTCATTTAAACGTGCCAGTATTAAATCTCTGCCTGTTGCAGCGAGTATTTCTCCATCACTGTTCATTATCATGGACCCTACTTGCCGTATCATTAGGCTTCTATCACTGGATGGTTCCCAAAAGGCATTTTGTCGTTCAAAGATATCATCTTCATTCTTGATTTGCAGAACTTTTTTACGAAGTTTCATTAATCCCATCATGCTGGAACAGATAATATCGCCCTTATCGCTCACGATAAGTCCGGATCCACCCATAGGCATGTGAGCAATTAGGTCAAACTGCCAGCTATTTTTAGATTCTGCGGAATATAAACTACCCGCATATGATAATATCAATCGTTTATTGACTGTGTCGTAGTAGGGGCCCGTAATCATTGAGACATCTTTCACGGACAATGCGTACCCTTGAAGGAGTATTCTCCATTCATCCCCCTTCAATTGAACGACTTTATCATCCAAAGTAGTGGCAATAATTGATTTTTCCGCTTCAATAATATAGTGGGTAGTATTCTGTTTCAGGGAACCACTACAGGTTCCGTTAATTATTTCCATTCCAAAACAAAGAGCCCAGAATAATATAGTAATTACGATTGAAACTATGGTACTGCGCCAAATGACACCGGCCAGTGCTGAAATACTGTAGTAGATCATGAATAAAAAAAGCAATATAGGAATCGACATTAGAATTTGCGGTATCCAGAAGCCGAGCCGTATGCCGCAGATAATCCAGGTTCCTGTAACAAGATAAATACTCACTACCAGGATGAATGAGCAGCCACCTAAAAACTTGGCGATAAACAAACCACCCCTGTGAATCGGTTTACTTAATAGTAAATCAATCGCACCGGCTTCAAAGGTTCTGGGAATCAACCAAGATGTTAAAATTATCGAAATGAAAACTGCAAATACACCAACTATGTATTCCACAAACCAAACAACAATCATCTCGGCGATATCGTCTTTAGACGATGTATCACTCCAAATGTCAAAGCTGAAAAAATATAAATGCATAGCATCATCTTCTGCATCTTTAAATCCATAGGGGTAGGCATCTGTGAGCAATCGTCTATGAAAGTGCTGCTTTTGTTCAGAACTTATATTGGCCAGGCCCTGGTCAAGGATCGCTTTACTCTTGTCGGATAGTTCCACATCTTTATACACCGTTTTATCATAATAATCATTATCCTTAAAACGCTTATTTATTTCAGATTTAAAACTACGTCGAAGTATTTCACTCATGCCGAGTTTTTCAGCAGCATCTTCCTGCTCAATATAGCTAGTTAACAACTCAAGAAACCCAGGGGAGAATTTTGAGAATAGGTGCTTCGATATATTGACCCCATCTGCTTTGTAATCTTGTTCTACCTTTCGCAAAAAATCGTCCCAACTTCTATAATCTTCTTCAAATATTTCATTATTGGGTTTTGAGTCCAGACTAAATGATGCCATAAACAGTAGTGGGGCAGTTGAAATAATCAGTACAACAATTAACAGCTTGGAGGCGACAGCTTCGCGGAAGGAATCTTTAAGTATGGCAATATAAGGTCTCACTATTCGTCATCCTTATCATTTTTTACAATATCAAGGAAGGACTCTTCCAGTGTATGTGTTTCCTGGCTGAAGGAATGAACTTTCATTTTTGCGGCACGAAATTCATCGTAAACATCATCTTGTGTAGTGCTGTCTTTTTCTTCTACTTTCACAGTCCATGTGCCATTGGGTAGAGTTTTTACAGATATGATAGCTGCTTTTTTTACTGTATCGCGTATTTGATTTTCATCTTTTGCATCAATAACAAATATGATTGCGGAGCCGGCTGTGGAACTGGTTAATTCACTGATAGTTCCTTCACGTTTCACCAGCCCCTTATCGAGAATGACAACACGGTCGCAGATTAATTCCATCTCCTGCAGCAAATGTGAATTTAGAAAAATGGTTTTACCCTCATTTTTAAGGGCAACGAGAAGTTCACGAATTTCAGCGCGGCCGACCGGGTCTACACCATCTGTCGGTTCATCGAGGATAAGCATCTGTGGTTCATGCAACAATGCCTGAGCCAGGCCAAGGCGCTGGCCCATGCCTTTTGAAAACTTTTTAATTGGACTTTTTCCCCAGCCATCCAGCCCTACTTTTTTTAATAAGTCATCGCGTTTGAGATTTACTTCTGCAGTGGATAATCCACTCAGTCCGCCATAATAATCCAGGGCAGTATAGGCCGTGTGATGCAGGGGGATGCGGTGATGTTCTGGCAGGTAGCCAATCTGCCTGCGAGCTTCAATAGCCCCTGCCATATGCCCAAGTACAGAAGCATTGCCGGAACTAATTTTTACAATGCCAAGAAGAATTTTTATCAACGTGGTTTTTCCGGCACCATTGGGCCCGAGTAAACCAAAAATTTCTCCTTCATTGACAGTAAAGCTCACACCGCGCAAAGCATGTACGCCCTTTTTACCATCATAAATTTTTTCTAAATCTTTAACTACTACAGCAGACATATATCCTCACAGGTTTTTTTATAATGATTGACTATATCTAGAAAAGGGTAACTCGTAAAGCCGCATTTCACGAATTTTCTAAAGAAATATTGCTCCGACTTTTAGCATGAGAGTAGTAATTGAACAAGAACTTAGTTTATGGACCCAGGTGTCTGTTTATGTGGGAATAATTACCGTATCGATAAGTTCTTGCAGTAGTTCGTCTTTATGATCATCGTTGGTAAATTGCGATTCACCAATCAGGCGGTGACTGAGCACATCTTTTACGCAGAATTTTACATCATCTGGAGTGACAAATGTCCGTTGTTCTAAAAACGCTGTAGCCTGTGAGATGCGAAGTATCATCAACGATGCTCTTGGGCTTGCCCCCAGACGAATTCTCTGGTTGTTACGGGTGGCATTTACAATATCGATTATATACTTACCGACAGATTTTTCGAGCTGTATATCACAGACATGCTGTTGTATTTCTTTAAGTTCGTTTGCTTCGCATACCACAGCAGAACTTTCTAGAGGGTCATTATTTTTCTGTTGAAAAAGCATTGCTAGTTCTTCTTCCGGTGATGGATAACCAATTTTAAGGCTTATTAGAAACCGGTCCAACTGCGCTTCGGGCAGGGGATAGGTGCCTTGAAACTCGATGGGGTTTTGTGTAGCGACTACGAGAAAGGGCTCGTCGAGTTTCATCGTTATGCCTTCCACTGTAACCTGCCGTTCAGACATGGCTTCGAGAAGAGCAGATTGGGTGCGTGGCGAGGCACGATTTATTTCATCGGCCAGGAGGATATTGGTAAATATGGGGCCGTGGCGAAAATCGAATTCACCGGATTGCGGGTTGTATACAGAACCGCCTAAAATATCCGCAGGCAGTAAATCCGGGGTAAACTGAATGCGTTTGAAAATTGAACCGAGACATTTGGCAAGTGCTTTAGCCATGGTGGTTTTACCCACGCCAGGGACATCTTCAAGTAAAATACTGCCATTGCTATAGAGGGCCGCAAGTACTTTTCGTATAACGTCATGTTTGCCTAAAATCACCCTGGAAAGAGCAGATTCAAGCTGCTTGTTAATCTCGTAAAATCGGTCAAGCTGGGCCTGTTTAGGATCGTTCAATTCAGATCATTCCTCATTTTAGGGCAATTCTATATAGACTATTGCCTAAGCCTTACTATATTTTACTTTTGCGGTTTTTATATGCCAAATAGAGAGATTTATGAAAGACGAGATTTTTGAATTAGTTGATGAAGAAGGCAATATTATTGGCGAAGCCCTTCGTTCGGATTGCCACAGCAACCCGGATTTGCTTCATCGTGTAGCACATGTATTGGTTTTTCGCAGTAATGGCGACCTCATATTGCAATACCGTCCTGCCCATAAAGATATTCAGCCGGATAAATGGGATAGTTCGGTAGGCGGGCATCTGGATAAAGGTGAAACACCGGATATTGCGGCCCATCGGGAAATGAAAGAAGAGCTTGGTATCGAGTCCGATCTGCAATTTATTTACAGCTACATTTGGCGCTCAGACCGTGAATCCGAATTGGTCAGCACTTATACCTGTATATATGATGGCGAGCTCTTCCCACCTGCCGATGAAGTCGATGAATTACGCGATTGGTCGCCTGCCGAGATTGAAGAATCTCTCGGAACAGGTAAATTCACTGAAAATTTTGAACTGGAATGGCAAAAAAGTAAACCCTATAGGATGAGGAAGTAATTATGACATTTGCTGCAGATAGATATGAACAAATCAACTACCGCCGCTGTGGAAAGAGCGGCCTGAAATTACCTGAAATCTCCCTGGGTTGCTGGCATAACTTTGGCCATGCTGCGCCACTGGAACCTGCAAAGCAGATGCTCTACAAAGCATTCGACTTGGGTATCACTCATTTCGATCTGGCAAATAACTACGGCCCGCCAGCAGGTTCCGCAGAAAGCAGAGTGGGGGAGATCCTCAAAAACGATTTTGCTGCTCACAGGGATGAATTAATTATTTCATCTAAAGCGGGCTATGTCATGTGGCCCGGCCCCTATGGCGATTTTGGCTCCAAAAAATTTCTCATTGCCAGTTGCGAACAATCATTAAAACGTCTGCAACTCGACTACGTGGACATTTTTTATCATCATCGGCCAGATCCAGAAACTCCACTGGAGGAATCCATGGGTGCTCTTGAACAATTGCACCGCCAGGGAAAAGCGCTTTATGTAGGAATTAGTTCCTACAGCGCAGAATCCACCCGCCAAGCCGCTGCAGTTCTCAAGGACATGGGCGTCCCATTGCTTATTCATCAGCCGAGCTATTCCATGCTTAACCGCGGCATAGAAAATGGATTAAGAGAAGCCTGCGATGACAATGGCGTGGGCATTATTGCATTTTGCCCATTGCAGCAAGGCCAGTTGACCAGCAAATACATCAATGGAATTCCCGATGATTCACGTGCTGGGCGAGGTGGCATGAACAAAGATGCAATTACCCCCGAACTTGTTGCCAAACTTAAGAAGCTGAATGCAATCGCTGAAAACCGTGGGCAGAGCCTGGCGCAAATGGCATTGCAATGGGTTTTGCGAGATTTGAGGGTCACCAGTGCCTTAATAGGTGCGAGCAAAGTCTCCCAAATCGAGGAAAATGTAGCCGGATTAAAAAGCCCTGAGTTAACAGATGATGAACTAAAAAGCATCGATGACATACTCGCCAGCTGATAGCATGATTATCAAAAAACCTTGTAAAAGTCCTGCTTTTATCTAAATTATATGCTTTTGAATAAGGATATATGTGTATTATGGATATTATAGCAAAAACAGTTTATGAAGGCGGACTTGAAGCTGGCAATCTTAAGATTGGCATTGTGTGCGCTCGTTTTAATGAATTATTAACGAAAAATTTGTTACATGGTGCGATGGATTCGTTTGTGCGCCATGGCGGTAAAGCATCGAATATTACCGTTGCCTGGGTACCAGGTGCATATGAAATCCCTTTGCTCGCTTCACAATTTGCCAAATCGGGTAAGTATGATGCGCTCATCGGACTGGGTCTTGTCATTGAGGGTAAAACCTCACATGCGGATCATATCAATTCAACAGTTGCTCATAGTTTAAGTGCACTCTCAGTTAAACATGAGATACCGATAATTTTTGCTGTAGTTGCTGCCGAAAACCTTGAACAGGCAATGGAGCGTTGTGGTACCAAGCTTGGTAACCGTGGTTCCGATGCAGCAGCATCGGCAATTGAAATGGCAAATCTAATGAAAAAACTAAAGAAATAAACCAAAACCCAAAATGAACAGGATTACCAAAATGAAAACACTCTTTTTTATACTAAGTCTGTGCTGCCTCGTAGCTCAGGATAAACCAGCACCAGCAAAAAAAGCACCAGCATTAAAAGAAGCACCCCAAAAGGCTGCGGAAGTAGATTCCTTTATCAAGAAATATTCTTATGCAATAGGAAATAACACAGCAAAATCTCTCAAAAGAGATGGTTTGGAATTAGATAGCGATGCATTCATAAAAGGAATGATCGATGGACAAGCTGGAAAATCTAAATTTACTGATGCACAAATCAGAGCGATTTTTAAACAAATTGATACTATGCTGAGAAAAAAATATGCTAAGAAAATGGCGGCCGATAAAAAACAAGCATTGATAGCTGGGGAATTAGCTAAAAAAGAAGGACCTCCCTTTCACGCAAAGAAAAAAGCCGAGAAAGGTGTAATTACCCTGCCAAGTGGATTGCAATATAAGATCTTAAAATCTGGTAAAGGTGAAGCGCCTAAAAGAACCGATAAAGTGAAATGCCACTATGAAGGTAAGTTGCTCAATGGAACTGTTTTTGATAGTTCGTATAAACGCAGTGGACCTACAGAATTTCCGGTTTCAAATGTTATTCCTGGTTGGACTGAGGCACTTCTGCTCATGAAAGTTGGCGATAAATGGGAATTATATATTCCACAGAAACTGGCCTATGGACCACGTGGTGCGGGAGCAAAAATCCCACCATTTTCAAGCTTGATTTTTACCATGGAATTAATGGAAATTTCGAAGATGAAGTTAAATCTCGAAGGCTCACAAAAATAGTTGAGTAATGATTTTTTTTAAGGCCTGCCAGTGTGCAGGCCTTTTTACTTTAAATAATCAAATCAGCACTAAATGGAATTACTAATGAAAAAATATAGCACTATTGCAATGGTCGGGTTGCTTTTGTTTTGTTCAGCTTGCGATAAGAACCGTAAGGCCGCAAAAAAGAAGGCTAAAGCAGATGCCATTAAAGTATCCAAAAAAAGAAGTTCAGATTTTCATCTGAAAATGAAATCCGAATCTGGAGTAATTACACTGCCGAGCGGACTGCAATATAAGGTCATAGAATCTGGCAAGGTGCAACGCCTAAAGCAAGCGATAAAGTGTCATGCCATTATGAAGGCAGACTGATCGATGGAACTGTTTTTGACAGTTCATATAAGCGCGGTAAAGCAATTGAATTTTCTGTAACAGGTGTTATTTCTGGCTGGACAGAAGCTCTTCAACTGATGAAGGTCGGCGATAAGTGGGAATTGTATATTCCATATCAACTCGCCTATGGTGAGCGTGGTGCCGGAGCTGTTATAGCTCCCTGTTCAAGTTTAATATTTACCATCGAACTTATAGAAATAACCCAAACGTCATCCAATCTTGATGGCTCTGAAAAACCGACAGTGATAGACAAAAAATAACTCGAACCATAAATTTATTTTAAGCCTGCCTTTTTTTTTACATACTTAAGGAAATAAAATGATCAAACCCCACACAATTGCATTGCCAATCTTAGTTCTATTTTTAACCGCCTGCATAAAAAATCGTGATGACAAACTAATGAAGGCAAGGATGAAGGCACGTGCGGATGCAATTAAAATTTCCAAAAAAAGAAGTGCAGCATTTCATGTTAAAAAGAAATCCGAAAGCGGTGTAATTACCCTTTCTAGTGGACTGCAATACAAAGTTCTTAGGTCCGGCAAGGGTGAAAGCCCCAGTGCGACGGACCGTGTGACGTGCCATTATGAAGGCAGACATTTGAACGGTCTTGTTTTTGATAGTTCATACAAACGAGGACGAGCTACCGAACTAGGGGTAAATCGAGTTATCCCTGGATGGACTGAAGCACTCACACGAATGAAAATTGGTGATAAATGGGAACTGTATATCCCTTATCAACTTGCTTATGGTGAGCGCGGTACACGAAGAATTCCCCCTTGCTCAAGTTTGATATTTATCATCGAACTCATCAATTATCGCTGATGAATGAGAGGAATTATATAAGTTCAGGAAGCCCCATTCTTATAGACATGGATTTTTCTGCTCCAATATTAGCACACTGTAATTTTACATGAAAGTTTTTATCTCAAAACACATACAATACCGTCTCCTCCTACCAATTCTCAGGGCAAGTGAAAAATTTGGTATTCTTGATAAGTATAAAATTGAACTTGTTGAAAAACCCAAACACGCTGACCTAATCCTTTATTTGATCAACAGCCAAAAAAATCTTCTCAATATTAACTTTTTTCAAAAAATGCTTTTAAAAAATGCTAAAGTTCCGGTTATTATTTTAGAAAATCTCGATTCAGCTATTTCTTGGTTCAGAGAATTTGATAAAGTACCTACGCTTAAAGCCATTATTAAAAATCAAATTGTTGATCCATCGGAGATTATGAATCGTGAATACTTTTATGGCAGGTATCATTATCGCTTGATGTATGACAGCTATATGAAGGATAATGGCCATGAAGATTTCATTGAAAATGATCTTATAGATAATGCTACATCATACTCCTCACGAGGGAGTTTTTGAGTTATGGTATTAAGGTCAGTCATTGAAGCAACGATACTTTTTGCTTTTGTACGTGCCCAACCTTGAATACCTTCTTTTTCTCTGTTAACACAAAAACATCATTTTCTCTGGGGCTATCAAAGTCCACATCCTGATATCGAAAATATACACATT
>JABSQK010000726.1 GCA_013215875.1 Lentisphaeria bacterium | reverse complement strand
GTCGAAACTGCCGCCAGGGAGATGTAACGCTTTTGCCAGTTCATGCGAATTTTCAATTCACCATCGTCGTCCTTAAACACCAGTCCAGATGCAGAAATTGCTCCTGCATCAGAACCGGCAGTCGGTTCTGTTAATGCAAAGCAGGGTATTTCGCGCCCATCTGCCAAACGTGGCAAATAATAATCTTTTTGCTTTTCAGTTCCGTAATGTATCAAAAGCTCAGCCGGCCCAAGTGAATTTGGCACCATCACATTTACTGCCAAAGGCATGGAGCGTGAGGCAAGTTTGGTAACCACCGTACTATTAGCCAGGGCAGAAAATTCCAAGCCGCCATAGGATTTGGGAATGATCATACCAAAGAATTTATAGGCCTTCAATTTTTCCCAGACTTCTTCCGGAAGATCATGGGTGCAAAATGCCTCCCAGTCATTTGTCAGTGAACATATCTCGTTTACAGGCCCGTCGATAAAGGCGCGTTCATCATCTGTAAGCTCCGGATATGCTTCAGACATCATACGCTTGAAGTCAGGCTTGCCTGAAAATAATTCCTTATCAACCCAGACTGTGCCAGCATCGATGGCAATACGTTCGGTTTTTGAAATGCTCGGAAGGATGCCCATTTCTTTAAGCATCTTCATTAAATTCGCTGTAACAATTACCCGCCGCAGTGGTACAGCAACAAATAATAGCAGTAGTACAGCAACACCAATTATGAGAGGAACAGGGGCCGCAAATCCGGCCAGTATGCCCAATACCAGAATTGTCCACAACCATAATGGAGCGCCATTATAACCAAATATAACAACAAGCGCAACTACAGCTGGGATCGTATAATAGAGAGGTTCCACCATTAATAATCCATACATAATCAGAACTCCTTATTTAATTCGTTCAAATAAACCCGCAGCACCCATGCCACCGCCCACACACATGGTACAAAGCCCATAGCGCTGGTCGCGACGGTTTAATTCATTCAGCAATGTTGCGGTAAGTTTTGCGCCCGTACAACCAAGAGGATGCCCAAGGGAAATAGCACCACCATTGACATTGACGATTTGATCATCAAGCTGCAGTTCATTAACAATGGCGACGGATTGCGATGCAAAGGCTTCATTCAATTCAATCAAATCAATATCTTTCAGACTCAAGTCGCATTGATTCAGTACTTTTGGAATGGCACTGATCGGCCCGATACCCATGAGCTCTGCCGGAACGCCGGCTACTGTAAAACCCAGTAACCTGGCAATTGGTTTTAATCCAAGCGCTTTCATTTTCGTTTCTGATATGAGTATGGTAATTGCCGCACCATCAGAAACCTGCGATGCATTACCCGCTGTCACGCCGCCTGTTGCACGGAAGGCTGGGCGCAGTTTTGCCAGTGCCTCCAGACTGGTATCAGCCCGTGGTCCCTCATCAGTATCAAACACAAAGGTCTTTTCAGCGGAACTTGTGCCATCAAAGCCGGTCATTGTTATAGTCATGGGAACAATCTCGTCTTTGAACTTGCCGTCGCTGATTGCTGCCAGTGCCCGTTGATGTGATTGGAGTGCAAATGCATCTTGTGCCTCCCGGTCTACACCATATTTAGCTGCAACATTTTCAGCCGTATTCCCCATGTTTTCATAGGCTTCAGGATAAACTTCCTGTAAATCAAAATCCGGTGTAAAGATATTGCCACCCATTTCAATGGACGACATCGATTCAACGCCCCCGGCTACAATGATATCCGCCTGGCCAAAAGCAATCGCCTGGTGTGCCATGGCAATTGTCTGCAAGCCCGATGAACAAAAACGATTCACTGTTGCTCCGCATAAACTGTTTCGCATCCCTGCTTTCAAACCAATCATTTGTGCCAAATTCATCCCTTGTTCAGCTTCTGGAAACGCACAACCAATGAGAAGGTCATCGATATCATCAATAGACATTTCAGGTACTTTTTCCAGTGCCCCCAGCAAAACCTGAGCACCCATATCTTCCGGCCGCGTCTGGGCAAGTGATCCGCGCTTGGCTTTACCCACTGCGGAACGAACAGAACTGACGATGTATACATTTTCCATAATTATTCTCCCTCGAATGATAAATTCATCTTTTGTAATTTTGAGTAAGCTTGTCTTTTCATCAGTATCCTCACTTAATTACGCAATGGTTTATTCGTTGTTAAGATCGACTCGATACGCTGATGGGTCTTCTCTTCACCCAGGAGTGATAAGAAGGCTTCACGCTCCAGATCCAGGATATAATCTTCAGAGACATATGTTGGGCTCTTGAGATTTCCTCCACAAATAATGTGCGATAGTTTTTTGCACATGTACATATCGTATTCGCTGATAAACTGCCCCTTACACATATTGTAAACAAACGCATTGAGTGCACCCGCGGTACTCTCACCCAATACCATGAAAAGTTCTTCTACCGGTGCCTTATAACCCTTAGCATTTAAAAACTTTATGAGTTCCACAGCCACCGAAATTCGCCGGTCTTTATTGTTGACGATCTCATAATTCGGGCCAATCAAATTCATCTCTTTGGCAAGCATCCCACTGGTTGAAACTTTTGCCATGCCCACGGTTTCAAAGTGATTCTTTAGAGCCGGGCGAATGCTAGCAGCATTTTTATCAGCAGCATAGTCACTGGCACGCTTGGCCAGGCGCATAATGCCCCCGCCTGCTGGCACTAGCCCTACACCGAATTCAACCAGACCGGCAAAGGTATCTGCAGCTGCCACCAGGTAGTTCGATGCCATACCAAGTTCACAACCGCCGCCAAAGACACGCCCCTGCCAAACAACCACAACGGGCTTCGATGCATAATGAATACGACGGCACAGTTGCTGAAATCTTTTGATCATCCCTTCGATCATATCAAAATTATCTGTTTTTGCGGCTTCCAGCATCTCTGCAAGATTGGCGCCGGCAGAATAAAGGTCATCATCATTTGCCACCAGCAAGCCGGCATAATCACCCTCTTCCACCAACTCTATAGCATCAAATAAGGCATCAATAAATGTACTGGTAATAATGTTTGCCTTGGTTTGTGCCTGAAAGACCAAAACCCCGTCTTCCAATTCATAGAGCAGTGCATCACCATAATCGCGTACCTTATTTTTATGGTAGTCGGCGAGTACCAGTTCGTCTGTCGATTTTGGATGCACCTTTAGAGAATTTTCTCCAGGAACGAAAGACGCACCATCGCGGTAAATTCCCGAAATTTCTTTACACCAGTCTGGAATTTCTATTCCTTCACGTTCGAGAAGTTCTACACCGTCTTTCCAGCCGATCGCTTCCCATACCTGGAACGGCCCCTGTTCCCAGGCAAATCCCCAGCGCATGGCCTTATCGATATCTTCCGGATAATCGCTAATTTCAGGAATGCGCTGCGCACTATAAGCCAAGGCAGGCAATAAAACGCGTTTGTAGAATTCGCCAATTCGTCCATCATCATTGAGTAGAGCTTTCATACGATCATCAAGATTTCGGATTTTCTGATACGCTTTTAGCCCCTCAAGTTTCATCTCTTCAGCCGGCGTATAGGTCATGGTCTCAGGGTCCAATGATAAAATTTCGCCATCAGCCTTGTGATAAAAACCTTTTTTCACCTTGGCGCCCAAGAGCCCTGCTTCTACCATCTGAGTAACAAGTTTCGGTAATTTGAAGGTTTCACGACACGGGTCATCCTTAAGTGCAGAATAGAGAAAGCCTGCCACATGCCCCAGCAAATCCACACCAACCAAATCCACCGTTCGCATTGTCGCAGATTTTGGCCGGCCAATTAAAGGGCCAGTCAAAGTATCAATCTCTTCAATCGTGAAATTTCCTTCGATAAATTCGTTCAATGCCAGCATTAAGGAGTAAATACCAATTCGATTACCGATGAAATTTGGCCGATCTTTACAAACCACCACTCCCTTGCCTAAAACCAAACGCGCATAGTCTGAGATCTCTCCCACCAGGGCCTCATCCGTATCGTCTCCAGGAATGATCTCCAAAAGCTTCAAATAACGCGGTGGATTAAAGAAATGGGAGCCAAAGAAATGTTTCCTGAAGGAATCAGAACGACCCTCGACTAATAACTGAATCGGAATACCACTCGTATTTGTCGTCACAATGGAGGAATCCTTGCGTACCTTATCCACCTTCTCAAACAAAGATCGTTTAATATCTGGATTCTCGATGATCGCTTCAATGATCCAATCCACTTCAGATAACTGGCCAAGATCATCATCAAAATTACCCGTACGTATTAAAGGTAAAACCGATTCACTATAAAGCGGTGGTGGACTAAGTTTCTTAAGTAAACTTAATGCCTTGTCAGCCACATTTTTACCATCTTTCTTCAGGTCTAAAAGCAAGACCTGGTGTCCTGTATTGGCAAAATGTGCGGCTATCTGAGAGCCCATAACTCCAGATCCCAAAACTGCGACTTGACGTATATTCATCGTGTAACTCCCTTTTGTCTACATAAATAATAGCCCGTTTTTAATTAATTGCAATAGGCAACTTTAGAAATAAATTGACATAAACATTTAAATGATTATGCTTTACTTAGGGCCTGCTGAATTAAGCATGCTCTCAAGGATATTATGAGAGGTGCGACACAGATAGAAATTTTGAAATTGCTGCGCAAGCACGACCAGCTTTCCCGGGCGGATCTTGCCAACAAGCTCAAAATGAATCGGGGAAACATTACCCGTGCGATCAGTCAAATGGTCAAACGTAAATGGCTTACCGAGAACAAGGAGCGCAGTAGCGATTATAAACGCGGTCAGCCACCGACATTCATCAGTATAAATCCGGATGCTTTCACCACAGTTGGCATCAGTATCAGTTCATCCATTCACATTGTTCTGCTCAATGCCAGTGGTGAATTGCTTAAACAAGCCAAATTAATCAATACATTTAATAAAAGCCCCGAAGACTGCATTGCTAAAATACTCGATAAGACCAAAAATTTCATCAGTGCAAAACCCGGTATAAATATTGGTAT
>JABSQK010000725.1 GCA_013215875.1 Lentisphaeria bacterium | reverse complement strand
GAAGTTTCTTTACACTGGAAAAGAAACAAAAGCCTGCATCGATGAAGGCGGCAGTGGCGTCTACGAAAGTAAGTTCCACGGCACATTCAATTCCATGACGGAAATTTGTATCCACAAGGACAAGTTTATTGCCATCTGGCTAAATCACGCATTCGATGAAAATGGCCCGGGCCAACGCATGCTGGCACGCGTCGGAACCATAAAAAATGGTGGTGCGAACATCGACTGGGGTGGAGAAGAAACAGTTGTCGAAGTTGCACCTGCGGTAGTTCCCGTTCGGCGCAGGACGCGGACGCATGATCCCAAAATTGCCAATTTTGTTTTCCTGTGGGGACGGGCTCTGAATTTGAATGGCAGGCTATATATGCATACGGAGGCGGTCGCAGTTGACGGATTCTTGAAGTATTTTAATAAACGCGTAATCCCTCGTGGGAAGTATGCACCTGCCGATGCTTACTATGAGAAATTTGGCGCACATAAAATGGTTGGGGATGCCTACTTTGATCTCGGTGTTTCATTCTTCCAGGAGTGGAAGGTAAAAGGAAATACGATTGTACCAGCATCGCCCATGTATCGACGTGGCCCAGAAATACCAACCCGAATCCAGGTGACCAAGGGGCGCTTTAAGACGCTGCCTAAATTCAACAAAGCGTTCCGCGATGCCTTGCCGCTGTCAGAAGCGCCAAAGCAGTTTCGTGACGACCTTTCGCGCGGTAAGAGAACAGGTTCTCCCTTGTCGAATTCGATTGCATATGGAACAGCCAAGAATAAGTTTATATCAATTGAAGGTGATTCTAATATCATGCACCAGTCGGCTTTTTTGCGACGGGACGGCGCGCAAGTTGTGATCCGCGATAGACTTGGTGGCGGTGGTTTTGCCTACTCTCATGTCGGCAAAGACAAAAACGCAATTGTGGGCCCCGCATCACGAACAAATATTGTCCACATGACGCAACCCGCGGCGGGCACACTTCCTAACGGATGGTCTTGGATTGTATGTAATACACGTAGCCGATATGAGATGTATTTGATATTGTCGCGCGACGGCAAAGTCTTCGATCGCACCTGGAATTTATTGACGTATGAAGCAGAAAGCGACCGCGGAATCATGAAAAAAGGAGGGCCACAGCATATTCGGGCATACACCATAAACGACACCATCTGGATACTGTTTGAGACAACCAAGATGCGTCCGGCCATCATGAAAATTCCCATTAATGAACTGATCAAAGAGGCGAACTACCCGGATCCAGATTGACATCTTAATGATTGCCTCCCAATGAATTTGCTTTCAAAAAGGATATCATGAATAGGAGAAACAAACGATGATGAAACGCAGTGAAATTAATCAAAATATCACCGATGCTTTGGCGCTTTTTGATAAAGCATGGACGACTTTATTATGGTATTAAGCGCCGATGAACTAGAGCGCTTTAAACGGGATGGCTGTTTGATTTTCGACGGGCTGCTAAAGGGCGAGACTCTCAAGCGCTACAAATCTATTCTTGACGAAATGGTCGATTACAGTAAGAGCCTCGACGTCTCTACTGAGGGATATTGTTTGCAACCGGATAAGGATGGCAAGGATATCCCCGGACGACTATTCAAAGTCCAGGGCTGTTGCGTGCTTGAACCACGACTACTCGAGATCGCCAATGATCCAGACATCTGCAGTCGGGCCAGAGATCTAATTGGGTCGGATATGCATATCTTCGGGACCAAATTTTTTCCCATGTTGCCAAAGGGCGGTACGTCTACCTCATTTCATACGGATAATTACTATTTCGAAACGGACTCCGATAAGGTCCTCAGTTGTGGGATATATTACGAAGACACGAGCCTTGAAAACGCTTGCCTCAGTGTATTAAAGGGGTCCCATACCAGCGGTGATGAATTTAAGCATGTCAGTGGCAAAGGCGAGTACAGCCATGGGGACTGGCTGGATGTGGATGAAGACAAAGTGTTTAACATTGAGTGCCCTGCTGGCACAGTTGTCCTTTTTTCAGCGAATCTTGTTCATGGTGCGGGACAAAACAACAGCAATCGCACCCGTTACTCAACAGCCTGGCATTATATTCCGGATGACTTGGAATTAGACCAATTTCCCTTTGGCGAATACAGTGACCGCTATGCCGTTCGCTGACGGCTCATCCCTGTAACTGAATAGTTCTTAAGCGACTTTATTTTAAAAACACACTTGAACCCAATGGTACATTAACTATACTATAGCTATATGCGTTAGCACTCTCTTTAAACTACATAGGGTGGCAAATATGTTTAACAGTCCCTGTCGGCTGCTACAAATTAACTATATGAATCTGATCTAAGGAATGCTTATGAATAAACAAACCGAAATAAATGGGCCATCTGCCGGATTTGATGCGGACGTTGAAAGCTATGAACGCAATGTAGGGTCTGTTGGCAACCGCAAAATCACCTTTGTTGGCGCCTCCTATAAATTTGTGCACAAAGTGCTTCGTGACGTGCTCTTGGTCGGTGGTTTTGAAGACATCCATATCTGTCTGCATGATCTTAACCCAGTCCCGCTGGAGATGGTTGGACGGCTTCTGGAAAAGATCGCCCGGCAGAAGAAAACCAATATTGTGATCAGTAAAACCATGATTCTGGACGACGCCCTAAAAGGCGCGGACGTGGTTATTCTGGCGATTAACACGGGCGGCGATGAAGCGGATTGCCGAGCCGCAGAGGTCTGCAACAAATACGGTATTCCCGTCGCCATCGGTGACACCCTCGGGCCGCCGGCCCTGATTCGTAATCTGCGGACGATTCCCGTTTGTGTGGACTTGGTAAGACGTATGGAAAAACTTTGTCCCAACGCAGTGATGCTGAATTTTACCAATCCAATGTCGGCGATTACCGGGGCTATGGGGCAACTATCATCAATTCCAAGTTGGGGGCTTTGCCATTCCGCCGATGAATTGTTCAGTTATTTTTCCAAAGTTTTTGACTGCGACAAAGCGGATGTGGATATGGATGTTGGTGGGGTTAATCATCAGGCATTTGTTACCAAGCTACGGATTGCCGGAGTGGATCAGACCAGCCGTATGCTTGAAGCAACGACGGCATCCGATGCCCTGCTGGAGGACAATCTTCTGGAAACACAGCAGGAGGATGTCGATTATCAAAAGATGATCTGTAAGATGTTCGGGGTCTGGCCGTCCACGGGCCATACGCATCTAGCCGAGTTTTACGAGTATTTCCTGACCGACCGGATGATCGCTGCCCATGGTCTGGATGGCAATCTTAAAAAGACCGAGCCGAACCGGGCACCAAAGGGCCCACGTCAGCCGCATCCGATTATTCTTGAGTGGACGAATGGGCCGGAGCCGGTGGGTGATTTGCATCTGCTGACGACGGAACACGCCCATGAGTTGCTATGGTCGGTGTTTACGGAGAAACCGTTTACGCGTGTATTGAACGTATTAAACAGTGGTTCATTTATTCAAGATCTGCCAACGGATGCTTGTGTCGAAGCGTTGGTAACGGTGAGTGGCAAGAAGGTGACAGGGACCCCAATCAAACTTCCGCCGCCGATTCACAGTCTGGTTCAACGATGGACGACGATCCACCAACTAAGTATTGATGCTGCCATGACAGGTGATCGTCAGCTGGCCTGTCAGGCCTTGTTCCTGGATCCCCATGTTCGCGAATTCGATGACATCGAACCCTTGCTTGATGATCTGATAAATCAAAGCCGTGACTGGCTGCCAGATCACTGGGCTTAAACAGATAGTTATTACAGATCCTTTGGATCTTCAATTCAAAACATAAACGATTAAACAGGACCGACCTCAAAACCATGTCCCGCCCCAAAACAGAAAATCCACTGACTCTCGAGGATCTCGGGGACACTAGCGTGATTCGCGATCCCGTATTGACGAACGATTTTACTTACGATGTCGCCTGGTCCCAGGATTATGTCATCTGGAGTTCCCATGGATTTAAAGACAGCAAAGGTGACCTGATGGGCATGCTGCGCCTGGATCGAAAAGCGACCGTGGGCGACAGCTTTGATCTGACCGTTAAGCGCGTGGTATTGGATGGCCCAACAGATTTTCATCAGACGATTGCGACGATCAGCTGCCAAGGGGATGAGTTGGCCACGCCGCGTTCATGGCAATTGAGCAACCATTCCCTTGATCAGGATCTCAAAGCCCTATCGGCCCTGTCTCTAAATGAAAGCGGCAACTTCGAAAAGGGAACCCTGATTTGCCAGCGTGACGGTCACGAATCACGCCAGGAAATACCCGGGAAGCTCGCCTTCGATTGGGGGATGCTTGCGGCGGTTCAAGGCCTGCCTTTTGAAAAGAACAACGCCATCAATTTTACCTATCTCGAGGCCTTGAGTCATATAAAGGATGACCAGCAGATCTACTACCATGGCGCAACAACGCTTCCGATAGGTACGGGATCCATGACCGTGCATTGTTTTCGTCACCTGGGTAGAGGCATCATGCCGACGGAATATTGGCTTGATGAGCAGCATCGTTTACTGGCGGCAATCGATGGAGGCCATGCTTACATCCTCAAGGACCTAATGGATATGCCGCAACTCTCGGGCATGGAAGCCGTTCTGGATCGCCAGGTCGACGAGCCG
>JABSQK010000724.1 GCA_013215875.1 Lentisphaeria bacterium | reverse complement strand
TGCAAGGAGCAATGGCTGAGTCAGTTATTGTCAAAAACATAAGTATCTCTAGTGATTCAATTCATCCTAGGGGTTGGGGTACTACCACCTCTCTCGATCGCAAATTAAAGTCCTATAGAGTCGAACAGACTTGGTACGAGAAGTTCGCCTATGAATGTGGAATGGAATGTCGGCTTCCAAAATTTTATGGGGCGCAATTACGAGACGATCGCCGAATATTACTTCTGGAAGACCTAAATGGGTCAGGTTATCCAGTTCGTAAAAGTCAATTTGATAAAAATGAAGTGAAGGCATGCCTTTCTTGGCTTGCTAGTTTTCATGCAATATTTATGGGGAGTTCGGGATCAGATTTATGGGCCATTGGGACATATTGGTATCTATCAACACGTCAGGATGAATTGCGGGCAATGGAAGAATCCGCGCTAAAGGAGAACGCTTCGAGGATTGATCACAAGTTGAATTCATGCCGGTATAAGACAATTCTTCACGGTGATGCAAAGGTTGCTAATTTTTGTTTTTCTCAAGACAGTATGCAAGTGGCTGCCGTTGATTTTCAGTATGTTGGTAATGGTTGTGGAATGAAGGATGTCGTCTATTTGTTTAGTAGTTGTATGAATGAGAAAGAATGCAGCCTTTGGACATCAGATCTCATTGATTATTATTTTGAATGTCTTTTTGAGGCCTTGAATGGAAAAATTTCAGATCAAGAATTTGTGTTTCTTGAACATGAATGGCGTGAAATGTACTCAGTAGCTTGGGCAGATTTTTGTAGGTTTTTAGAGGGTTGGTCGCCAGGTCATTATAAGTTGAATAGTTATAATCGACGAATGGTAGAAACGACCTTGTCATTATTTAGCGAACTAGGTTAGTTGATAGAACACCCAAGAAAAAGAGAGTAGAATTGCGTACATGTACTTGCTTTTTATGTGTAATTGTGCGCATTTAAAAAGGGTATAAATTCGTCAACGAAAATCAAATTAATCTGTTATTTTGTGCGTCCATATTGAAAATCTACATACAGAATTTTCTATGGTTGAAGAGCTCAAACTGAGCAACTTTAATTAACTATTCATGGCTTACTACAAGCCAAAAAAAATATTATTATGGGAGTAAATCCATATTTAGGTGAAGTTATGCCTTTCGCAGGAAACTTTGCAATTCGTGGTTGGGCATTTTGCGACGGACAATTATTGTCGATCGCTGCAAATACAGCACTTTTCTCTATTCTTGGAACTACTTACGGTGGCAATGGTCGTACAACCTTTGCTTTACAGGATTTAAGGGGTAGATCAATTATTCATCCAGGAAGTGGACCAGGATTATCTACTTTTAGACTTGGCGAAAGAGGTGGGGCTGAGAACCACAGGATGACTATACAGCAAATGGCCAGTCACAATCATACTATGACAGGTGCGCCAACAGTTGCGGTGAAAACTACATCTGAGGATGGTGAGGATAGTGTGCCAAATGGAAACATTTTGGCGAAGCCTATTCCATCTACTGGAAAAGTTGATGCGTATGCAGGCGATACAAATACTGGTGCTGGTGCGTTAGACGGAGTAACAGCAAAAGTTGGTACTTTAGCTGCTGCCTATACTGGTAATCAGCAGGCTTTTAGTATCAGAAATCCATTCTTAGGAATCAATATGGAAATTGCTTTGCAGGGAGTTTTCCCGTCGAGAAGTTAAGATTCTTAATTAGAAATTATATAAGTTGTCCCATAGTGGGATTCCTTTTTTTATTATTCACGGCTCTTATGAGCCAAAAAAAATATTATTATGGGAGCAGATCCATATATAGCAGAAATTATGCCTTTCGCAGGGAATTGTGCAATTCGCGGTTGGGCATTATGTGACGGACAAATATTGTCGATTTCACAAAACAATGCGCTTTTTTCTCTTCTTGGAACCACGTATGGCGGTGATGGTCGTACAATGTTTGGTTTGCCATATTTAAGAGGTAGATCAATTGTACACGTGGGGCGTGGACTTGGATTAAGCGAAATTAGACTTGGTGAAAGAGGTGGGTGTGAGAACCACACGATGACTATATAGCAAATGGCCACTCACAATCATACTATGTCAGGGGGCGCCAACAGTTTCAGTGAAAACTACATCTGAGGATGGTGAGGATAGTGTGCCAAATGGAAACATTTTGGCGAAGCCTATTCCAACTACTGGAACAGTTGATGCGTATGCAGGCGATACAAATACTGGTGCTGGTGCGTTAAGTGGGGTTACGGCAGCGGGTACTTTAGCAGCTGCTAATAATGGTAATCAGCAGGTTTTTAGTATCAGAAATCCATTCTTAGGAATTAACATGGAGATTGCTTTGGTAGGTACCTACCCATCAAGAAACTAGTATTCTTAATACGCTTTTCTCTCATTTTTTTAAATTTTATTTGTTGACTAAATCATGGAATTGAAAATTGGAGTTTTGACATTACAATCTACGGCGATGCCTAGGATGAGTAAAAATTATTTGAACGGTTTACGTTTGGCACTTGCGAATACATCAATTGACGTGAAGTATGTGATTGAAGGAGTTGGTGTTGGCACGGAAATCGATTTAGCTGTCGAAAAAGTAGAGAAGTTGGTCATACAAGAAGAGGTGGATATTATTGTTGGTATGGCAGGGCATCGCGCAATTCCCAGAATTCGATTAACAGCCAATAATCTTTGGCTACCAATGATAATGGCGGATTTTGGCGCAAATATACCCATAGGTCAACCTAAAAGCGAAGGCTTTTATACCCTTTCGCTGGATCGTTGGCACAGTTCATATGTGCTTGGTAAGTATCTGACTGAAAAGGAAAGTGGGCAGGTAGGGGTAGCAACTTCTTATTACGATTGTGGGTATGGAATGATAGAAGGACTGGAACGCGGCTTGTATAAGTCTGAAGGCGGCTTCTTAGGACATTATGTTGTTCCGCATCAACCACGAGAGGATGAAATAGATTTTTTTAAAGAGGCCGTAAATGGGATTGGAGAAAACCCAATGTTTGCAGTACATA
>JABSQK010000723.1 GCA_013215875.1 Lentisphaeria bacterium | reverse complement strand
CCAAAAGAAAAAAAAGAAAAAAACCAAGAGATTGATTATTTAATAATCGCCATGTTATTTCTGTGCACAACTTCATCATAGGCATGCCTGCCTAAAATGGTAAATATTTCGGCACTTTTTTTACCCAGTATTTGCTGAATATCTTCGGTACTATAATTACTTATTCCGACAGCAATGGTTTCATCATTGCTGTCTGTTATCTTCACGGAATCACCCTTTTCAAAACGTCCCGATACGGAGCTTATGCCTGATGGTAAAAGGCTTTTGCCATTTTCGACTAAAGCTGTAACAGCGCCGGCATCAATCACGATTGATCCCTCAGGATCTGCGAAATACGTAAGCCAGCGTTTATTTGATGCGAGCTTTTCAGCTCCCGGATAAAACAAGGTGCCAATATCTTCAGAATTAAATATCGATTTCAGAATTGAAAAATTCTCCGCATTGGCGATCCACATTGCTTCGCCTGCGCTTAAAAGGGTTTTTGCTGCATTTATCTTGGTACTCATTCCGCCTGTAGAGAGTTGATTTCCGTCTGTGCCCAAGGCCATTGATTCCAACTCATCAGAAATGGAATCGATGACAGAAATGCGATCTCCCAATGACTGATTTACTCTTTCACGCATACCATTTTCGGTCGTGAGTAAAATCGTTAAGTCGGAACGAATCATTACAGAAAGCAATGCCGCAAGATTATCGTTATCGCCTATTTTAATTTCATCGACATTCACTGTATCGTTTTCATTGATAATCGGTAACACCTTTTGACTGATGAGCGCAGAAATACAATTGCGTGCATTGAGGTGACGATGCCGGTCCTTAACATCATCTGCACTTAATAGAATTTGGCCACAATGAAATCCGTGTTTTTGACATGCGGTTTCATATAAATACATCATTCTACTTTGCCCTATGGCAGCGAGAGCTTGCAGTTGTGAAATATCGTCTGGGCGTTTTGTGCAATTGGTGATTTTCATTCCAGCAGCAATTGCCCCGGAACTTACAAGGATTAATTCCAGACCCTTATCACGCAGGATCGCAATTTCACCTACCAGCTGATCAATTCGTTCAGCCATAGATGCATCAGACATATCAGTCAGGAGTCTGGAACCCACTTTTATGGTGATTCGTTTACTCTTGCTGATGACTTCTTTACGTGATAGTTCCGGGTCAATCATTTTTATACTCTGTTAATTCCAGTATGACACCATCCGGGTCTTCTAAGTAACACAAATTTTTATGCCCGTCTTTATGTGTAATAACGTTTGCGGGAACCCTGACCGGTGGATTTATAGGGCTAACGCCTGCTTCTTCTAATCTTTTCAAAACAACAGACATATCATCCACTAAAAATGCAATATGCCGGAGTCCGCGGGTGTTTGCCAGTGAATTGTCAGGAAATTCACTACCTTCAGGGAGATTATATTGAATGAGCTCAATACGGGGGCCACTTTCAGGCCGCACATACTTTACATCTGCGTTTACACCATTTAACCCGACGATTGTTTCAATCCAGTCACCTTCTAAATGGGCTTGATTACTTAAAGTAAAACCCAGTAGCTCGGTATAAAACTTTACCGAGCGGTCGAGATCCTTGACGACAATATTGATATGATCGATATGCGAGATCATCGATGATTAGATCTCTGCAATTGCTTTCGATAAGGAATCCTCGTTGATTTGCGAATGTGTTTCAGACCAGACTGCTTTGGCATTCACAAGAAGAATTGCTTGCGGTGATTGATGCACCACACCTGTCTTTTCAGCAATGGCACTTGAAACAGGGCGGAATTGAATAAGATCCAGATGTGTATAGAGCACGGTATCATCGTCATTTGAATCAACGAATTTGATGTATTCATTTTGGGCAAATGTACTAATCGGACAGCGGGTGGAATGCTTAAACAACATCACAGGTCGATTGTTCGATTCTTCGATTACTGAGTCAAGATCATCAATAGTTTCTATATGCTTTATAGCCATAAGGTCTCCGTTCTTTTTTTGTGGCTGAAGATAGGTGAAGCGAAACGAAAATCAATAATCCAAATAAGAAAATTAAACGATCAGAGCAAAATTTTTGTCTGCTTTCATTGCTCTGTGGTCACACTGTGTGCAAATAAAATAAAAATCATCATCCCTGTTATTTATAAGCGTGTCTATATCATATAAGTTAGTACATGAACAGGCTACATGGGCTTTTGCATATTTACTTTTGCTAGGGTCCGTTTGCGTATGCTCATGAGGGAAAAAGAAACTTCGAATACTAATTGTAAGGAAAATCAATATAGCAAATGTGGCGATTGGTACCCATAACGGGCTATTGGTAAAGGCCAGGACCACTGGGGCGATGAAAATAGACGGGATGGCTCCCAATAAAAAATATTTTTCGCCCTT
>JABSQK010000722.1 GCA_013215875.1 Lentisphaeria bacterium | reverse complement strand
TTACTGTTATCGTTCCACTTATCGCTGCTCCTGTTGCATTAGTCGCACTAAAGGCTGGTACATTTCCTGTTCCTGCCCCCCCTAATCCTATTGAAGTATTACTATTTGTCCATGCAAATGTAGCTCCTACTGGTGTACTTGTTAATGCTCCTAATGGTACTGCATCGCCTGGACAGTAAGCATTGCTTGATGGCACATTTGCTACTGGCAATGGATTTACTGTTACTGTCTCTATTACTGGACATCCATTTCCATCTGTATAGGTAATGTCACTTGTTCCAGCTGTCACACCAGTAACCAAACCTGTTCCTGATACTATAGCAATTCCTGTGTTAGTTGACGACCAACCGCTCCCACCCGTAGGTGCTGAACCTGTTAATTGTGTGGCTGATCCTACACACACACTTATTGCACCTGTTATCGTTGGTACTGTTCCCGTATAGGTTCCATTAATTGTTTCAGGACATCCATTTTGATCAGTTATAGATAAACTCCAATTTTGCCCATTCAATAAACCCGTTACAACAACTGTTCCTCCGCTAGTAATAGGGGCTCCTGTTAAAGTTCCACTCCCTGTATTCGTAATTGTGTAATCTGAGCCATCATATAGGGGCATCCCACCAGTAATTGTGACATCTACAGTACCAGCACATAAGTCAATAGCACTTTGAACAGCAACAGTTGATGTTAAGTAAACAACAGTAATTGTTTGACCAACTGCGTAACATCCGTCACCGTCACCATCCGTTTGTAAGCCTCCACAATTAGCATCATTATCTCCATCATCTACGGTAATAGGAACCAAATAAACAACATCTCCTGGCAAAATAGTTGGTGCAAATAAAGATGGATCACAATCATTAAAATCTTGTCCAGTCCAATATATTCCAGGCCAACCCGGATCATTATCTGGATCTGCTGGATTCGTATTAGGAGCAGTATTTATATAAATTGCATACATTAATTCTGGAACAGTAAAACAACCTGGAACAGGATAAAACACTGATGTAGGTAATGTATAATCATTATTACTTGTAATATCATAACATGAAACAACATCTTCACAAGTGTAAATCGTGTTAGCAATAATATTCACATTACCTCCCGTAGCAGTTATGGTAAATGTTCCTGCATTAGCTGTACATGGAACAGATTGGATATCTATACAATAGGTACCCGTAGCTGCAGCAAAACCATCCAATTGAATGTAATAAGTTTGACCAGCAACTAACCCATTAACTTGTAAAAGAGATGTACTCCCTGTCCCTCCATCATCATCACAACCATATTCAAACATATTAGGAGCAACAGGGCATACAGTTGGATCTCCAGGAGCTGCACCTAAAACATTAATATGAGTATCAAAGTTGGTAGCAGGATGATCTGTAGAAATAATTACCGCACCAGTTCCTGGTGCTACAAATGAAAACCATACTGCAGCATCTGTTGCGTCACCACAAGACATATTAAAATCATTATTAAGTGTTGCTAAAGCATTACTACCTTGAGTACAAGCTGCCCCAACAGTAACAGGCTGAGCAGTTGAACAAAAATCATTATTAAGCCATTGTGCCTCAGACTTTCCAAACAGAAATACTGCTGCTAAAACAAGTAAAAGTTTTTTCATAAGTCAAATATTATTTATATAAAGCTTTGTATTTATCTTTTATTAGATGCTTATTATTAAGCATCCATTTTTCAATTAAATTAACATTATCCGATTTTGACAGTTTAGCGTTGTATTGTGGATAATCACTAGGTATTGTCTTTACATTCAGTTTTTCTAAAATTACCTGATCGTTCAAATAATATGAGCCAGATTTTTTTGGTGTATTAGAAGATATTTGAGTTAAAGGAATAGGGCTAGAGACACTCTTTTTAATATTATTTGTTCTCTCTACCTTTTTAAATTCTGGTTTTTTATCTTGAGCTTTTGCTGTATATCCTATAAACAAAAAAGCTATTAACATTAATAATGTTCTCATAATAATATTATTTAATCTTTCTCCACACTAAAATAGCATAGACCAAAGCGGTTATTTTATTTTATATTCTTCTTTAATCAAATTCTGATTTGCTTCACCCCAAGTTTTCATTTGTTTTTTATATTCTCCCGCAGGAGTTCCTTCTTTATATTTTGGGAAATCAG
This sequence comes from Lentisphaeria bacterium, assembly GCA_013215875.1. Classification (GTDB taxonomy): domain Bacteria; phylum Verrucomicrobiota; class Lentisphaeria; order JABSQK01; family JABSQK01; genus JABSQK01. The sequence goes on along the minus strand of JABSQK010000722.1, from coordinate 401 downwards.
CAGGAACATCAGTAACTGTAAGTCTTTTTAAAATTTCCTCTTTTTTCCCCATATACCCATCCGTAGTATTCAATACTGGCTGAGCATTTTTCTTATTTTTAGCAATAGTGGCTTCTCTTGTATTTAATGCTGCTTTTTTACTTGATTTAACCTCTGTTGATTGACCAAATGAAACAGCTCCAAACATTAAAAATGATGTTGCGAATAATAATCCCTTAACTTTCATAAATACTATTTTTTGATACAACTATAATTTCTATTAAAATATAGAGACGAAAACAATTTTAAAAGGTTGCATGAATTTTAACAAAAAAAAGGAGCCTAGTTAATTATTTCAATTTTACATTACAAACAAATTTATAGGATGAAGAACCCCGATGTAGAGCTTCGAGGAATTCTCT
>JABSQK010000721.1 GCA_013215875.1 Lentisphaeria bacterium | reverse complement strand
ATTCGCGTAAAATCCGTACACGCTCACGACTGGTATTGCCGCGCACGATGCTATCATCAATCAATAAAATTCGTTTACCCTCAATGGATGCTCTGATTGGGTTGAGCTTTATTTTTACAGCTGTCCGGCGGTCTTCTATGCTCGGCTGTATAAATGTACGGCCGATATAATGGTTTCGCATAATACCCATATCAAACGGCAATCCAGCTGCATGGGCATAGCCTAATGCAGCAAACATGCCACCGTCTGGAACAGGCATAACAACATCCACTTCTGCCGGTGATTCCTCTGCCAATTTAGCGCCAAAACGCTTGCGTACTTCGGACACCTTTTCGCCAAATACGATGGAATCAGGACGCGAAAAATAGACCAATTCAAATATACAGTGGGCACTTATCGGAGAAAAAGCGAACTTTTGAGATTCGATTTTATTACCATCTCGAACGACGATAAATTCACCGGGTTCCACATCGCGAATGTATTCCGCCCCGCTCATATCAAATGCACATGTTTCACTGGCAAATACAATTGAATCACCCAGCTTGCCCATACATAAGGGTCTAAAGCCATGTGGATCCCGGGCAACAGCCATACCATCTTCGCACATGGCGACAATTGAGAATGCGCCTTCACACTGTACCAGTGCACTCTTTAATGCTTCCCAGGGTGGTTCATCTTCTTCATGACAGGCTGCGGCTAAATGTAAAATAAGTTCGGTATCGGAATTCCCCTGAAAAAGGGAGCCCCTTTTTCTCAATTGCTGTTTTATTACACCCGCATTTGAAATGGTACCATTGTGCGCGATACCCAAATGCCAGCGACCAAATTCAACATCAAATGGTTGAGCATTTACTAATGATGAACCACCGGCTGTGCTATAGCGTACATGGCCAATGGCCATATCCTGCTCAGTTTTCCACCATTCCTTGGGTAAGCGACTAAAGATATCGCCCACCAGGCCCATGCCCTTATGAATTTCGCAGCCTTCCGGGCGACGTAAAAAGATGCCTGCACTTTCTTGACCCCGATGCTGCAAGGCAAAGAGTCCTTCACGGGTGAGATTGGCAGCTTCAGGATGATTGCAGATACCATAGATACCGCAATACTCGCGGGGCTTATCGTCATCTGCCATAGTATCCATTTAACTATCCCGGTGCTTTAATGCAGCTTTGACAAAACCCTTAAATAAAGGATGTGGGCTCAAAGGAGTCGATTGAAATTCCGGGTGGAATTGGCATGCGACAAACCACGGATGATTTTTCAGTTCCATGATTTCCACTAGCTCTCCATCTGGAGATAAGCCGGAAAATATCATACCCTTATCAGACAAAATTTCCCGGTAGTCGTTATTCACCTCATAGCGGTGGCGATGGCGCTCGTCAATGCGTTCTTGCTTGTAAGCCTTGTATGCCTTGCTTCCTTTTTTTAAGTCACATGGATAAGAGCCTAGACGCATCGTTCCGCCCTTCTCTGTAACATTTTTCTGAGATTCCATTAAGTCGATAACCAGATGTTTCGCATCCGGATTAAATTCATGACTCGTTGCTTTTCTAAGTTTGCAAACGTTGCGTGAATATTCGATGATCGCACATTGTAGCCCCAGGCAAATACCAAAGAACGGAATACCGTTTTCACGGGCATATTTAATGGTCCGTATTTTACCCTCTATTCCCCGTGAACCAAAACCACCAGGAACAAGAACTGCATCGACATCTTTCAAAAAGCGTGCCGGACTTACATCGTCGATATCGGATTCGATCTTTTTAATTTCCACCGTAACTTTGCTGGAAATTCCCGCATGTGTGAGTGATTCATAAATACTTTTATAGGCATCGTTTAAGCTGGCATACTTTCCGACGACAGCAATCGTCACCACACCATTCTTTGGTTCAATAAGATTTTTGAGCATCTTATTCCAGTCTTTAATTTCAAGAGACCTGGGTTTTAGCTCCAGATGTTTAAGTATATGGGTATCAACCTTTTGTTTGGCCAGATCGACAGGCACTTCGTATATTGAGTGTTCAACATCCATTTCCTCAAAGACCAGAGGTCTGGGAACATTGCAGAATAGTGACAGTTTATCACGATGCTCATCTTCCATGGGACGCTCACAGCGGCAAATAAGCACATCCGGCTGAATACCAATCTCACGCAGTATGCTAACCGATTGCTGAGAGGGTTTTGTCTTCATTTCGCCAGCCGCTTTAATATAAGGTAATAAAGTGAGATGAACAAAGATACCATTTCCCCGACCAATTTCCTGCCGAAACTGACGAATCGCTTCAAGAAAAGGCAATGATTCTATGTCGCCCACGGTTCCACCGATTTCGGTAATGACAATATCTGTGTCCTTTGTCTCGATGGACCGAATACAAGTCTTGATTTCATCCGTTATATGCGGGATTACCTGTACGGTCTTGCCTAGGTAGTCACCCCGACGCTCACGGCTTAATACATTGAGATAAATCTTACCGGATGTGTAGTTACTTTCTTTTGTGCAGATGAGCTCGCCAAAACGTTCATAATGGCCAAGATCCAGGTCGGTTTCGGCCCCATCCACAGTCACATAAACCTCACCATGCTGAAATGGGCTCATCGTGCCTGGATCCACGTTTAGATAGGGATCCAGCTTCTGCATCTTCACATTATAGCCCCGGCGTTTCAACAAAAATGCCAGAGATGCAGCGGTAATTCCTTTGCCTAAAGATGAAACCACGCCACCTGTAACAAATATGTATTTTGTCTTTCTTTTAGAACTCATTTAACGGATCCGATGCTGACTTTTTAAGAAAATAGAATTATCCTGAAGGGCCTAAGATAGTTTGCTTTTTAAGACTTGCAAAAGCGAATGTAAAATGATTTTAAATATTCCTGAAAATGTCTGAATTCCTACGGTTTAAAACGAAAATACCCGCTGAAATCAGCGGGTATTTCTTACGGTTTAAGACAGTGATAACTATTCGAGTATGATTACCCCTGCACCCTCATCATCAATATTGGCGATTTCACCACCGGCATTTTTAGCCACATTGCCAATATTAAATGTTGGCAAATAGCGGTAAAATACTTCGAGCTGCAATATACTCCAGCATGTGGAAAGTATGCGACCAGGAAGTGTGGGGCCCATACCATGACCACCCGCTGTTTCCCAGTAACCTGCTGGATCCTGAGCTTTAATCAAAACAGGCTGAAATATTTTAGCCCATCTTTTCCAGGGTTTCCCCCCGGCATTAAACATAGCCTGAGTATCATAGTACCAGCCATAGGTCGCAGACGCAGCAACTGAAGCCCAGGTATCAGGTGCTTTCAAAACTTTGCGATAAAGATTCAAACGTACCTCTTCGATAGTTCTGCAACCACCCTGAGCTTCCTCAGATTTACTGGCACCCAGCAACTGCAAGGCAACTGTGCCAACACCGGTCATGTTACCACCACT
>JABSQK010000720.1 GCA_013215875.1 Lentisphaeria bacterium | reverse complement strand
GGCTTTCTCTTCGGTTGCGGCTTTTTCTTCTGCAGCGGCTTTTTCTTCCGTAGCGGCTTTTTCTTCCGTAGCGGCTTTCTCTTCTTGTTCTTCTTCTTGTTCTTCTTCTGCCATTCCTTGTTCAATTTTAAGTCTGCGCATTGCTTCTTTGTGTTCAAAAGCATGTTTGGGTATATTTCCATGCGCAATAGAATTAAGATCTGCAATTAATTCATCGGCAGTTAAATATCTATTATTTGGATTTACTGCCAGCATCATATCGATCACCAAGCTTGTTCCTTCATCAACATCTTCATTTTCCTCCATTGCTGGAACGTAATCCCCCTGAAGATGTTTTTGAATGATTTCATCTGTTGTGCTGGCGCTGAAAGGTAATTCACCCGTAATCATAAAATAGAATGTTATACCCAGGCTATAAAAATCGGCACGGATATCGCTTTCGAGTCCAACAATTCTTTCTGGTGGTAAATATTGTGGTGTTCCGACCAGCTTCTCTCCTTCCTGTTCTGATTTCAGGCCGGCAAAGCCAAGGTCTACCAATTTTCCACGCTCATTCTCAACAAAAATATTATCAGGTTTTATATTGTAATGAACTAATTGATGTCGTGTCCATGCTTCTCCCAGACCGCCAATAAGATCTATCATGATATTGGTCGCTGTATTTACTGACATTACACCGTCTTCAAGCAGGCGTTTTTTCAGGCTCACACCGAACTGTTCTCTGGCGCTGTAATATATACCATCCGATTCACGACCAATTGTATAAATGGTTGCTAATCCTTCGTGATGAATGTCGGCCAATTTACGATTGAGATCTAGAAATGTATTTACAAAGGTTTCATCTAAATTAGCAGTAGGCTTCAGTACCTTCAATACAACGTCTCTGGTCATGGACGATTGTTGAGCCAAAAAGTCTAATTCGTTCTTACGATTATAGAGTTCAGCCTTGATTACAAATTCCCCAAGAACTCTGCCTGGCGTCAGGGGGTCGCTAATTTGAAGCATGTTGTCACAACGCCCACACTTCATTTCAGTATCGTCATCTTCCAGAATATCAGAATCTATCTGATTTATAGAATTACATCCACTACATTTTATTTTCATTTATAAACCAATATTTAGATTTTCAAATTAAGAATATATATGTCTTAAGTACGTTTGTCTAGCTTGGATATGGAGATGAATAGATCATCTCAATATTCGATAATTCAGTCCCATTCATTTAATATAAGCAGTGCTTCCTCAGCAAGCACATTTTTTTCTAAACTGATATTTTTAAGTATCTCCAGGTTATTTTTGTTTTTTCCGAACTGTCGAATGTTCTTAACTGCTGCAAATCGTACCGTATCATCTTCATTTAGGTCTGATGCAATCGTCCTTATTTTGTGCTCGATTTTTCCATGTTTGGCAAATTGCCACCGAACAGCACTCACCGCATAATGCCTGATGTTGGCATCCGCATTGGTTAATAGAAGCTCTAATACCTGACTTATTCTCAGTTCTTCTGATTCATTACGAAAGTTCCAAGCACGGAGTATTTTCAGAATTTCCACTTTTACCATCCAATATTCATCCGAATCCGTAAGGCGGGCAAAGTAGAAATCTAAAACATCGGGAAAATTGGCGAGTTGAATGATGTAGTCGGTTTTATGAAATTTACTAATATCGTCATCGGCGGTTAATTTATTATATTCCTTGATGATCGCTTCGGCGGTGATCATTACTCTTCAGGATCAGAAACTGAAGGTTTAGGTCTCTTGTTCATTTTAAATTTATTCGAAATGCCGGTTTTTGTTTTGTTTTTAGACTTGGATTTCATTAATGGTTTTTTCATTTTAATTTTTGTAGGATTCTTTTTCTTTTTTGGTTCACCATCAGCATCAGATGCGGCTGCGGGTTCCTTTTCTGCTTTGGCTGGAGCCTCTTCTGCTTTGGCTGGAGCCTCTTCTGCATCGGCTGGAGCCTCTTCTACATCGGCTGGAGCCTCTTCTGCATCGGCTGGAGCCTCTTCTGTTTCGGCTGAAGCCTCTTCTGCTTCGGCTGGAACCTCTTCTGCTTCAGCTGGAGCCTCTTCTGCTTCAGCTGGGGCCTCTTCATCGGGCAGCGCTTCTATGGGTTGATTTTCATTCGGGGCATCAGAAATAATCTTCAATGGTTCACCTTTTTTAACATCTGCGGTAGAAGCCACCATTGTTTTCTGCCCTACGTCGGAATACTCAACACCTTTTTTCCTTTTTTTCCTAAGCACAACTGGCTGATCTACCCTTTCCTCTTTAAGAATTTCTTCGGTTTCATCAGCCTTTCTCTCTTTATTCTCAAACGCATATTTTGGAATATTCCCATTCAATACAGCATTTAGATCTTGAAGTAGCTCATCCAGGTTCACATAACGATTGTCATGTTCGATTTCCAGAAGCATGTCGATGACAAGACTGGTATCCTCACCTAGGTCTGGATTTTCTTCATTCGCTGGCTTATACCTTCCTTTTAAATGGTTTTGTAATACCTGGTCCGTATTATCAGCATCGAAAGGTAATGAGCCTGTTACCATCAAATAAAGTGTAACACCCAGACTGTAAATATCCGATTTTATATCAGCTTCTTTACCATCTATCCGTTCAGGCGAAAGGTATTGTGGAGTACCGCTAATTTTCTCGCCGTTTTTCTCACTCTTCAAACTTGCCATTCCAAGGTCAATAAGTTTTCCCCTACCATTTGCAACAAGTATGTTTTCTGGCTTTATGTTCTGGTGAATTATTTGGTTTTGTTTCCAAGCTTCATTGAGGGCACCAACCAAGTCAACAAGAATTGAAATTGCTTCCTCTACAGGCATGACCCCATAATCGACCAGGTTATCCATCAATGTTGTACCAAACTGCTCACGTGCACAATAATAAATGCCATCGCTTTCACGGCCAACAGCATACACAGAGGTCAAACCTGCATGGTGAATATTTCCGAGTTGCCGGTTAATTTCTAAGAATTTATTAATATAATATTCTTGCAGGCCGGCATATTGTTTGAGAACCTTAAGGACAACTATCCTGTTTAGAGATGTTTGTTCAGCGAGAAAGTCTGTTTCGTTCATATGGTCACGCAATTCTTCTTTTATCACATACTCGCCAAGAACGCGCCCGGGCATCAACGCTCCGGTGATTTGCAGCATTTCGCTGCAGCGTCCACATTGGATTTCTGTATCGGTATCTGAATAATCAATGCTGTCTATTTGATTAACAGATGCACATTGCGGACATTTTATTTTCATTAAGTAACCAATCTATTTTTAATTGGCAGGAATATAGATGTATTTATTCAGTTTGTCCAGTAGGATAATTAGTGTCTCAAGGATTTCCTAGCCTATTACAGGTCATTTTTGAGCCTATTTACAAGTGTTTCAAGTACTTCGATTCGTGCATATTTCTTACAATTCGATGCAATTGGATGCCAGGGATGCACCTTGGTGTGGCAAAGATCCAGTACATCATTTATTACAATCTGGTAATCATCCCAGCGATCTCGGTTTCGCCAATCTTCATCAGTCAGCTTCCACTTCTTATATGGAATTGTCTCCCTTTCTTTAAACCGATTGTATTGTTCATCTTTGCCTACTTGCAGCCAAAATTTCAAAATAATGCATCCGTGTGCTTGAAGGTCTCCCTCAAAATCATTTATTTCATCGAAGGCCTGCTGCCATTCCACATCAGTAGCGAACCCTTCAATCCGTTCAACGAGCAGACGGCCATACCAACTTCTGTCAAATATTTTTATGCGCCCATCGAGCGGTATTTCATTCCAAAAACGCCATAAGTAATTGTGTGCGAGTTCTTCTTTTGTAGGTGCTGCAATCGACTGCACATCGTATTGTCTGGCATCGAGCGCCCTGGAGATCCGTTTAATACAACCGCCCTTCCCTGCGGCATCGGCCCCCTCAAATACAAGAATAATACTGCGCTGTTTGCGATGTGCTTTTTGTGAAAGACTGAATAAATCCGCCTGCAGCTCGGCTAATTTTTCGTCATATAGTTTACCTTTTAAGCTTTGCTTTAGATCTAATTCGCCCAATCGGTCATGTCCTGAACCAAATGGTGCAATTGCCACCTTTTGGGGTTTTTCGGCATTTTCATAAATGTCCAACTGCTTATTTACCTGCTTAATAAACGTTTCTGCAACTTCAAGTTGGCGGCTATTTTCGTTTGCCCCATTAATAATCGTCCAGGGTACTTCATCGCATTTCTCAATAAGTTTAATGGAGCCTTTGATAAAATCTTCATAGAGGCCAACGTTCTCCCAATCATCACTTTTTACCTGCCAAGATGTGAGGGCATTTTTGCTGAGGTATTCGAGGCGGTCGAGTTGTTTCTTTTTATCCAGATGCATCCAAAATTTGAGTATTAGGGTGCGATTTGCCTTCAGTGTTTTTTCGAATTCATTTATTTCTACAATGTCACGTTTGAAGGTCCCTTTGGAATGGCCTTTTTTTACATAGTTAAGTAAGGGCCTGGAGTACCATGCGCTCAGACATAACGATATTTCACCATTTTGTGGAATGTCCCGCCAGTAGCGCCAGAATTCCGGCCGCATGCGTTCTTCTTCTGTTGGTTTTGTATAGGCATGCGTTTCCATCCACCTGGCATCCATCCAGTCATTAAGTACGTCGACTGTTTCATGTTTACCAGCACCATCCACACCGGCAAAAACAAAGATCACCGGAAAGCTTTTTTCTGAATTTCGCAGCCTTTGTTGAGTTAAGATAAGCTCTGTCCGTATTGCAAGAACGCGCGCCTTAAATTCAGCTTTTCCTATATCTTCCTGGTTTTCTAAATTATCAAACATATGAATAGTCTATTCCCACTTAAAATCATCTCTATTTTATCGACTGAATTGGAAAATTAAAGAGTGGATTCAAAAATAATTATTGCAATAGCAATTATTATTCGTCATCTCCAGTCCCTACCTGGTAGTTATAAAGCTGGCTATAGAATTTATCATTCGCTAACAATTCTTCATGGGTACCATATTCAAGAACTTTTCCCTTTTCCAGTACCAGGATTTTATCACATCGCATGGACATACTTACTCGCTGTGAGACAATGATAGCAGTGCGGTCTTTCATGATGAGCGATAAGGTATCCTGGATTTTTTCTTCCGTCTTCGCATCAAGCGCACTGGTGCAATCATCCAATACGAGAATTTTTGGATTCATTATAAGGGCACGTGCAAGAGAGAGGCGCTGGCGCTGGCCGCCTGACAGGCTGATGCCTTTTTCGCCGAGCAAAGTTTCGTATTTGGCTGGCAATTCCATAATGGTTTCATGTAGATCTGCTGCCTTTGCAGCAGCCATAATTTGACTTGGGCTGAAGCGCCCGGAACCATAGCAAATATTATCTGCGATAGAGCCACTGAATATTTGTGGCGATTGTGGAACAAGGACGATATTTTTGCGGATGGAATCGAGCTTAATATCGAGTAGATCCATTTGGTCAATTTGAATCTGTCCCTCTTGTGCATCATACAGACGTGTGATCATATTTACCAGGGTCGTTTTTCCTGAGCCACTGGCACCCATGATACAAATCCATTCACCGGCCTTAACATCCATGTCAACTTTATCCAAAACCCCTTGCTCAGAGTCCGGATAATGAAAGCTTAAGCCCCTGACAGTAATTTTGCCTTGCACAGGTTGTTCAAGATCCTTGGCATTGGGCTTATCGGTGATCTTGACTTCTCTATCCATTATACGAAAGAGACGATTGAGTACTACACCGATCTGAGCGAAGCGATTATTTAGCTGACTAATCTGTATAATACGACCAAAAAGGAAACCGACCACGCCAAAAAACATAACCATGTCGCCCAAAGACATGCTTCCTTTTAAGACATAAAGTGAGGCGACAATGTAGACAGCTCCCGTACCAAGCCCCTGTATGAGAAAAGCATTTGCATTTATGATTGCCCTGAAGCGCTGCTGCGCCACACTATCGCGTAGAAAACAGGAACCCAGTTTGAAGAAATGGCGGTATTCCTTGAATTCCTGAGCATATGCAGTGATTGTCTTTATGCCATTTATGGACTGTGTGGTAAAATTCCACAAGCAGGAGTTAGTGTGGCGGCTTTCACGGCTGCTTTCTCTCAATGGCACCTTAATTTTAATAAACAGGTAAGCGTGCAGCGGCAGAAGAGCCACACCAATTATTGCCAGTTGCCAGTTCAGATAAAACAGCAAGCCTATACCAGTTGAGATGACAACAAACTCAACAATTGCCAGTATCACCGATTCTAATAGAAGCTCCTGCAAGTTGGTTACGTCGGATATGATATAACTCATCAAGCGACCCGGACTCTGGTCCTGATATAATTCAAAATCCATCCGAAGAATTTTACGATGAAGTCTTTCGCGCAGGCGCCCACAGACGTGCACACTTGTACTGGTGCTAATACGGTTTGCAATCCGCCCGCAAATATTAAAAAAGATAATCACGATACAAAATAATATAAAGAAGCTGACTAGAACATCATAAGTGCCAATTCCTTTGGCTAATAATTCGTCTTGTGTCTCGGCAGTGGTCCGTAGTTCTGGAGAAACTGCATCATAAACTGTCGAGGTTTCACTCGCCTCTTTTTGCGCGCTTGATTCGAGTTTCAGCACATTATTTACCATGTGTCGAGCTGTAATGGTTAATGTGAAAATGTTGAAACCAGCTGCTATCTGCAAAAAGATGCACAGGAGTAATAATGCTTTGTAGCCATGGCAAAAATCGTTTGCAAAGCGCGAGCTAAGGTACCATATATTTCCAGCTTTATATTTTTCTCTTGGTGGCCGATAGGGAATATTACGGTATTTTTCCGGGTCTCTTGGCATTATTCCCCCTCGTCCAAAACACCACTTTCATGGTGCTTTTCATAGAGTTCGCGATAAAGCCCGCCTTCGATTTGTACAAGTTCATCATGTGAACCCAGTTCGAGAATATGACCTTCATCCATAAAAGCTATACGCGTCGCATTGCGGATCGTACTCAATCGATGGGCGATGACAAATGATGTGCGGCCTTTTAAAATCCGCTCCAAAGCTTTCTGTATTTTCGCTTCCGATTCACTGTCGAGATTGCTCGTGGCTTCGTCCATAACTAGAATTTTTGGATCTGAGGCAATTGCTCTGGCAATGGTAATCTGTTGTTGCTGTCCAGCTGATAATGAAACCCCTTTTTCACCACTGATGATAGTATCATAGCCATCTGGAAGCATCTCAATAAAGCCGTGAATCTCCGCCATCTCGGCTGCTTCTACAATTTTTTCCTTTGGCAAATGACTATTGGCATAGGCGATATTGTCATAGACAGATGCATTAAAGAGCATGGGTTCCTGAAGAACAATGCCAAAGTGTTTTCTCAGACCGCGCAGGGAATAATCACGAATATGCACACCATCTATTTTAAGTTCACCACCAGCTATATCGTAAAAACGGAAGATGAGATTGAGCACGGTGGATTTTCCACAGCCTGTTTTACCAACGAGGGCAATCGTTTCACCTTCTTTTACCTGTAGATGAAAATCCCTCAGAACCGGGATTCCTTTTTCATATTGGAAATACACATGATTGAATTCCACCGTGCCACGAAGTGTCTCAGGAACATGGGGATCCTCCACTTCCGTAACTTCCGGCTCTTCATTTTTTAATTCAAATATCCGATCCAGGGCAAGTGTCACATCCTGTACCTGCCGTGCTACATTTGAGAATCGAACCGCGGGTTGGAATACCAGCATGGAATAAGTCGTAAAGGCAATCACACTCCCATATGACATCTCGAGCGGATTATTTAGATACATTGCGCAACCACCAAAATAAACAGCGCCCCACCCAATAAATGTCAGCAATTCGGTATTGCTGGCAAAGTCCACAGTACTTGCCGCTGCGATATTTCCATATTCGACAGAATCATTAGTATGTTCCATAAACTCATCATGCTCATCATCTTCTTTTCCATAGCTGCGCACGGTAAGGTTTAGACTAAGTCGCTCTTGCACACCTGCACTCATGCGGTCCATCGCTTGCAGGGTTTTTCGTTTTGAATCAATCAATTTTTTTCGCAGATATCGGTAATTGAGAACAAAAAAGGAGACAATAAGCAAGAGCATACAGCCGAGGCGCCAGTTAAGAAGTAAAGCGCCGATGATTGCGACAACACATATGACAGCATCCGAAATAACCACGATAAGCGTATTTGACATGACAGTTTGAATCTTGGTCGTATCACCCATCAAGCGATTGGTAAGCATCCCGGATCCAAATTTATTATAGAATCGCAGACTCATGGATTCGAGGTGTTTAAATAAATCATTGCGAACATCAAATATCAATCGCTGGCCAAGCATTGCCATTAATAAGACTTGCATAAAAGTCGTAATTGCGATACCCAGTGGGAGGATGATCAAAAGGCTGCCAAATACAAATAGCAGGCTCTGTTCGTGCCCCATGAGGACACGGTCGAATATCTCCTTAAATATTAAGGGCGGGGCCATTAACATTACCGCTTTCAGGCAGGTAAATAATACAACGACCATAAAACGATCCTTGTATGGTTTTACAAAGGAAAAAAGATAGCTGGCTTTAGATTGAGTTTTCATATCCGTATGGAGTTAGTGGCTTTTAGGCCATTGCAATAGAAGTTCGTGACAGTCCCTTTATTATGGATTAAACAACTGCTTAATGATTGCTTCTTTGCCTACATTAATTTTTGCACTGCAACTGCTGCCGGGTTCAAGGTCCAGCAGTTTTATTTCGACAATGACTCGCTTATAACGAAACGTCTCATTCGCCTTTATCCCGGGTTCGATTGAGTCAATTAAACCGGAAAATTCTCTGCCGTCTTTCTGTGTCATAAATGCGACTTTACCAACCGTCAATCGAGCAGCATCTTTTTCTGCAACTTGAAGAATAACAATTTTTTCTTTGCCAAATACCTCGCCCAGTAATTGTGTCGTGCTGATAGTCTGCCCCTTTGAAAATGATGCAATCGTTAAAGTACCATCAAATGGCGCACGTATTTCATAGCGTTTTTTTCGGGCGAAAAGAAGCGTTAGTTCCTTGCTTAGAAGTTCATCTTTCCGCTTTGCCACTTTCTTTTCTAAAAGAGCTATCTCTGCATCCAAATGCCCACTCTCCAGTTCTAGAATGAGCTGCCCCTCTTTCAAGAGATCACCATTCTTAGCCAGAATTTGTTTTACCTGGGCATTTTCCAGGGCATACAACGGGGCATATTGTTCAGAAAAGACATAACCATTTGCCTTTAAATTGCGGTCTGTTTCAATGAAAAATCCAAGCAGTATTACGAATGCTAAAGCCGTTGCAATATATACAAAAAGATAAAACTTTCGTTTACGTTTATCACTGGGACTACGAATTTCTTCGTATGAGTTTACTTGTATGGTAGCCATGTCCTGCCCTGTAAGCTTTTACTAATTTTTATGAAGAACTTTTGCCTTTTTGAACGACCTGATAACTATCCCATGTCGTATCGTAACGTTTCACGCACATATTACATTCTTCGCAGTCTGTTTCATAACAGTTGCGATGCACACGCGATGGGTATTGGTCACGAAATGCTTCAAGACAATCATTGCCGCAGAAGATGTAACGATTCTGGTAGGTACCAAGTGCAATATAGATGACACTGAAACCATCCTCGTCAGCTATCGCATCGCCCTCACACCAACTACAGACCTGCTTCTGCTCTTTTAAGTGCTGATCTTTCTTTTGAATTAGGTCGTCCTCAGACCAGTTATAATGTATCCAGTCGCAGGCAGATTTTTTCACCCGGGCAATGACAACTTCTTCTTTTAGAACAAGAATATCGCCGGTTTTCAAATTATAGCATGTATCGCCTTCCACCTTATTGCCATCATTGAGATGCAAAACTATGGGGCCCTTTGGCGGAACAGTATATTGATTCCATCCACAACCCAGACAAATATTGGTATATAAATGTTGTTTTAATTTTGTACCGCAGTCGGGGCAAAATCCCCTGCTTATTACATGAATACGCTTGGCTGCATCTGCTCCTAATAACTCAAGGGATTCGGATACACTCTTTTCAACCTTGCGTTCAATCTTTTCAGCCTGAATCCCTGCAGATTCGAGAACCTTGAGATTCTTCTCGATTTCCTCCTCTTGAAACTCGGTATGTATGCCATGTTCATTTTCATCTGGAACACGGGTTACATCCGGCGTTTCTTGAGAACGTCTTCCTTTCCCTCCAAGAATGTCGAAGACGTTTGCCATAGTAAAACTCCTGATTTTTTTGTTTTTTTTATTAGATGTACATATACTAACTTAAGTATTATTAAGAGAAAGCAACACTTTTTGAATCAAAAAATCCCTTTTTTATATATTACGCATAATCAGGACCAGGCTAAAAATTGCTAATTTCCCGTTAATTATCCTGTATAAATCGGCATATTTTCGTCGATTATTTTGCTGGAATCAGTGGGTCTAAGTTGGATATTGTGAAATTAAGGCCTGGAACGATTTTGTTGGGGAGTTACCATTTCTTTATGTCATGGATGCGATGCCAGCTCTTGCCAATTTTATAGGCCACAAGTCCGTTAGAACCTCGCTGAGTAATCGTTTGATTCTTTAATAAGGAAGACGTTTTAATTGCCTGCTTCATCGTATCATTCACCCCTTCACTAATTAGCATGATTTGCAAATCAGGGTATTTTTTCAAAAGTTCGTCGCAGTGTTTGCCTTGATTAATAAAAATTGCTGTGGATAACACATCGGCCAGCAATGCCGACTTTGAAAGAACTGTCACACTGCATATTTCGCTAACCGGTTTTCCACTCATCGGATTAATAATATGTGTGTAACGGTTGCCATCGATCTCGACAAAGCGTTCATAGTCCCCACTTGTGGCGACTGCTTTTCCTTTAAAAGGGATATATCCAATGGCCCCTTCCGCTCGTGGATGCTTTATGGCCACTTTGTAATGGTCCCTGTCACCAGGGGTATTTTCAAAACAATAAATATTGCCGCCTAGATTCACAATTCCTTTTTCAATGCCAATCTCACGCAATTTTTTAACTGCCTTATCCACTGCATAACCTTTGGCAATTCCACCAAAATCAATCGACATTCCAGCGACAGAAAATTTTACCGTTTTATTTTCATTATCAAATTTAAGCTTTTTAAATCCACATTTTTCCCGTGCTTGGTTAATTGCATCCTCTGTCGGCAGTGTTTTTATTTCAAAGCGATAAAGTCCCCAGAGTTTTATCATGGGCCCGGCAGTTACATCAAAAGCGCCATGGCTGTCTTCAAATGCCACTTTAGATGCCATCAGCAATTCCCACATTTCATCCGAGCATTTAAATGGCGCATCGAAGGCGGAAGCATTCAGTTTCGAAATTTCAGAATCCTTATTATAATTGCTGAAGCGTGTATTTACATTGTCAAAAACCGTCCACACAATCACTTTAGCTTTGGTATTTAATTCATGACCTGCTTTGCCTTTTTTATAATCAGGATCCTTCTCCCAGAAGGTAACTTCTGCAAAAGTAGCCATCACTTTTGCATTTGCTTTATAGTGCCACATGCGGGCATTTTTGGCGGTTTTACTCAGGGCATTTCGTCGATAATATCCGCCGGCCACCAGAGCTGTCATCAGTATCCAGAAAAGAAAATGTTTTACCGGGTGTGCACGCTGCATCTAAATATATTCCACTTGTTGTCAAAGCGATTTAGTTTATACTTCCAAAGCAACATAAACTAATTCAACAGGTACTTTAGTAAACAATCATATGACAAAAAAAATATTTGCGTTAGATTTCGATGGTGTCATCTGTGACAGTGCAAGTGAACTTGCAGCGAGCGGCTGGAAAGCCGCAGCAGAAATTTGGGATGATATTAACGGGGATATATCGAAAGAAATCAGCCATGAATTTAGCCAGGCCAGACCGGTCATCGAAACGGGGTACCAGGCAATTCTTCTGGTGCGAATGCTTCTCGATGGTGTTCAGCTTGGCAGCATTTTAAGTTCATTTTCTGAGATTTCCGATGAATACGAAGTGAATAATCAGCTTAAAAAAAGTGATCTAATCGCATGTTTTGGACGGGTTCGTGATAAATGGATTAAAAGTGATTTTGCCAGCTGGCTCGATGTGCACGATTTCTATCCCGGCACTGTCGATGCGATTAACCAGCATGCTGACAATTGCTATATTATTACCACGAAACAAAAACGATTTGCCGAAGCTCTGGTAAAACATGCCGGTATGCAAATACCAAATGAGCGTATTCATGGCCTGGAAAGCGGCAAAAAATATCAGGTCTTGAATGATATAAAATATGGCGAAAATGAAACGATTGAAATCAATTTTATTGAAGACCGTCTAAAAACACTCATGACAGTGAATCAATTAAGCGACAAAATCGATCTCTTTTTTGCCAGCTGGGGCTATAATACAAGCGCCGAAAAAGACATGGCCATTACACGTGCTGAAATACACTGCCTCACACTCGAAAACTTCCCTCAATTTTTCATGGCCAAATACCCGTAGACAAGTTCATGTAATACCTTGTTTTTTGGCGGAATGAAATTAAACTATTTGCTTCACTTTTTAGGATTTACTAACGATAAGGAAAAATACACATTAAATTTATAAAACGATTTTTTGGTTCAAAATCAGACCGTGTAATCAAGGGCATGTCTAATACGGTCACGCAGATAAATGAGCAGTTCAATGTCTATGAGGGCTGGAGCGATGAACAGCTACAAGAAAATACTGCAAAATTTAAACAGCGCATTGCTGATGGCGAACATGTAGACAACCTGCTGGTTGAGGCATTCGCGACCGTAAAAAGTGCCTGTCGCAGACTTTGTGGCAGCACCATTCATATTACTGGAAAAGAGCTTGAATGGAACATGGTTCCTTATGATGTGCAGCTTGTGGGTGGCATCGTCCTGCATGAGGGAAATATAGCAGAAATGATGACCGGTGAAGGTAAAACCCTTGTTGCGGTTGCACCTTTATATCTCAATGCCTTAACTGGCAGAAATTGCCAATTGGTGACAGTCAATGATTACCTGGCCCGTCGTGACTCAGAATGGGTCGGATCCGTTCATACCTGGCTTGGCCTCACAGTCGGCTGTTTACAAAATGAATTGGCCCCGGATGAACGACGCGAACAGTATGCCTGCGACATAACGTATGGTACAAATAGCGAATTTGGTTTTGATTACCTGCGCGACATGGGCATGGCGACGGATAAGGCAGAGCTCGTACAGCGTGATTATTATTATGCCATCGTCGATGAAATTGACAGTATCCTTATCGATGAAGCACGTACACCGCTGATTATTTCCGGCCCTGTAGAAGTATCGACGCACATGTATGATAAATTCAAAATCCTTGTTGGAGATCTCTATAAAAAACAACGCAGTATGTGTAACGAACTTGCCAATGAAGCAAAAGCCGTTCTGGAAGATTTGGATAACGAGATGGACCAGGAAAAGATAGACGATGCAATCGAAAAACTTTTTATGGTCAAACTTGGTATGCCGAAGCATAAACAATTTATTCGCCTGATGCAGGAGCCTGCGATACGCCGCATGATAGAAGCAAGAGAACGGGTCGTTCATTCGGATCAAAACCGCGGCATGCTCCAGGGACTAAAAAACACGCTTTATTTCAGTATTGATGAACGCCAAAACGATGCAGATATCAGCGACCTGGGACGACAGACTATGCGCCCTGACGACCCGGAAAGTTTCATACTACCGGATCTTTCAAATACCTTCAAGAAAATCGAACTGGACCGGACACTCAATGATGAGGAAAAGCGGGACAAACGCACAGAAGCGCAAGAGGAATTTGATGAACTCAGCGAAGGCATACACAATATCTCGCAGCTTTTGAAAGCCTATTGCCTATACGAAAAGGACAAGGAATACATTGTCATCGATGGCAAGGTCATCATTGTCGATGAGCATACCGGCCGACCTATGCCGGGACGCCGCTTTAGCGATGGCCTGCATCAAGCGCTTGAAGCGAAAGAAAATGTTGAAATCGAACGGGAAACGCGGACCCTGGCCAGTGTGACCATTCAGAATTATTTCCGCATGTATGACAAGCTGGCCGGTATGACAGGTACAGCAATGACCGAAGCGAGTGAGTTTCATGACATCTATAAACTCAATGTTGTCGAAATTCCTACCAATCGCCCCTGCAAGCGTAATGATAATCACGATGTAATCTTCAAAACAAAGCGCGATAAATACAACGCCATTGCCGATGAAGTGAGAGAATGTAATGAACGTGGCCAACCCGTACTTCTTGGTACGGTCTCCGTAGAAGACTCAGAAGTTCTTGGAAAAATGCTCAAGCGTCAAAAAATAGACCACACAATCTTGAATGCCAAATACCATCAGGCAGAAGCCGATATTGTTGAAAATGCCGGACAAAAAGGTGCCGTAACTATTGCCACAAACATGGCGGGTCGTGGCACAGATATTGTCCTGGGCGATACTGTAGAAGCGCTTGGCGGTCTGCATGTTATTGGCAGTGCACGGCATGATTCACGCCGTATCGATAGACAGTTGCGCGGACGTTGTGCACGACAAGGTGATAATGGCTCATCACGATTTTATATTTCTCTGGAAGACGACCTTATGCGTATATTTGGAGGCGATAAGATTACCCGCCTGCTAGAACGTTTCGGATTTGAAGATGGCGAAGAAATTTCCGGTGGTCTCTTAACCCGGACGATCGAAAATGCCCAGCGCCGAGTCGAGCAAGAACATTACGGGCACCGTAAACGGACCCTGCAATATGATGATGTAATGAATAAACAACGCGAGGTAATATACGGGCATAGAAAAGAATGCCTGCTTTCTGATAGCCCGCGACACTTTTTAATGGATCACATCTACAATGCCATCTGCGACCAAATAGAAGCAAACCTGCAAAGCATCAATGAACACGGCTACCCATTCAACCGCAAAGAACTTTTAGATTGGTTTCAAATCGTCTTTTCACCCTGTGGATTTACTGATAAAGATCTCGATTTAGCCGATCCTGATAACTTTAAGGTTGAAGATCTGGCAGATCGTATATCTGAAAAAGTTGAAGATGATTATGTCAAATTATATACTGGCCATGAAGATGATTTTATCGCCTGGCTTGAACGCCAGATAATCTTAAATGCACACGACTCATTGTGGCAGCAGCACCTCGACGATATGGAAGAAATGCGCCAGGCAGTATGGTTGCATTCTCATGCCCAGAAAGACCCCGTTGTCGAATATAAAAAACAAGCCCATCAGATGTTTCAATTGCTTATTCGCGATATAAACACTGAAATCACCGGTTCATTGTTCAGCTCATCACAAAAGATTATTGATCGCCATGAAATGTTAATGAAAGTCCATGAACAGGAAATGGAGCAGCATCTAAGTTTGGGACAGTTTGACCGTGACGATATGGGCGAAGGCGAAATTCCTATGGTACTTGTAGAAGGACCCGATGGGGAAATTTTTCAAGTTCCTGCAAGCGAGGTACCGAAGCTAATTCCTATTCGCAATGAAGAGCCGAAAGTTGGACGAAATGACCCCTGCCCCTGTGGCAGCGGGAAGAAATACAAAAAGTGCTGCGCTAAAAAAGAAGTCTCATAGTTCGCACCAATACCATATTATCAACAGTCTAATCGCTCTTCTATTAACCTCTCCATCTTTTAAAACAAAATAGCGGTGCAAAAAAGCACCGCTATAAAGCTTATTTTCAAATCAAACCTGGTTAATTCATAAATCTCGTAGCGAAAGGGCTAAGTGTAAAAGGAGCAGTCATTTGGGCTGTAAGATGAGTGAAGGCGTGCCGAGGCACGTCAAAATCATCGTCAGTTCTAAGTGACTGATACTGCAACAATTCGCCCTTGCAGTAGATGGTTTTATGACTTATCCAGGCTAGGGACGTTCATGTTCCTGGATTTCACCGCCAATAATACTGGCACCGCCATCCACATGCAGCGTCTGTCCGGTAATCTTTTTCGAGAAATTACCCATGAGGAAAACCACCGCATTGGCCACTTCCTGTTTATCTTCCACCAGGTCCCAAGGTAAGGGACTGCTTTTTTCCCAGGTACTAGCCAATGTATCAAACCCTTGTATGGCACTGCCTGCTTTTGTTTGAACAGGACCGGCAGATACAGCATTTACCCGTATCAAATCTTTACCATGGCGACGAGCAAGTGCCCGTGTTAAGGCTTCAAGTGCAGCCTTGTTTACGCTCATCCAGTTGTAATAAGCAAATGCTTTGCGCGATTCAAACGTCATCGCCACGATTCCGCCACCATTGGGCATCGCCGTTTGGGCATATTGCGCCACAGTTGCCAATGACACACAGCTGATATGGAAACCGAGCTTCAAATCGTCAAATGCATTGGTATGAAATTCTTCTCCTAGGCAGGTTTTGGGATTTGCGAAAGCGATAGAATGCAATACGCCGGCCACTTCGCCAAGTTCTTCGAATAGTGCTTTCACTTCTTCTTCGATGGTCACTTCGCAGTACTTAATATCCAGCGAGTCCATTTTTTCCCGGTCTGCACGACCAAGAGTACGCTCAAGGAAAATCTTTTTCATGCGTTCATTTTGCACTGTATATACAACTTTTCCGCCCAGGCGTTCAATCGTTTCGCCACAATAATAAGCAATCGAATTTGTATCAAGTAAGCCCATTATTACATAGGTTTTGCCTTCTTCAATCATCTAAATCTCCAGTTAAATTTGCTCTTTCGCTCGACTATAGCTTGCGCTAATTATATAGCAAGAGGAATGCATGAAAGATGGGCATCAGTTAACTATGAGGAAATATATGACTAATTTATTTTTATTTTGTTCTAATATCGTAGAGATTTAGTCGTTCATATTAAAATGACAAAGGAGTTAAGCATGTATAAAAGCGTACTATTATTTACGAGTTTAACACTATCTGTACTTGCATCAGAGCGAGTGATTGAGGGTATACGTTTTCGAGGAACGGATTTGAATCTGGAAAAGTATGCCATAGCTGCCGAATCGTTAAAGATTGTACGTAAAAAAATAATGAAGTTTCGTGAAAGCTACAATAAAAAATATATAACCTACCAGGAGCTTCAGGCTAAAGAAAAGAAAAGATACAGTGTTTTCTTAGAAACACAAAAACTCAGACAAACTCTGACTTTGATACCTATTCAAATAAAAGGAGAACTAAGTAAAGAGCAATATCTACTCGTTCATCAAGAAATGGTATTTATCAATGAACAGATATCTCTTTTAAAAAAGCTAAAAGAACACAAGCAATTAAAGTCATATTTAACTCAGATTTTGACAAAACTTAAGGGCCACCCAGCAGAAGGGAATGTCATCAATTCATTAGCCGCAATGGAAATTCCCGGATCAGATGAAATGGTTACACTCTATGAGCAAACATTGTCTTGCTCTGCAAAATCTGACAATTGGGATTTTGCCAAACAAAGAGCGAGGAAAAAATTAGCTTCCTCGTATGTAAAGCGCAAAGAATATTCTAAGGCTATAGAAGTATTAGAAGCTTGGAAAGTAAGAGAGCCATGTGGTACTGGTAGAGCTGCAACAAATACGTGGAGGGTATTTGAAATTTTTAGACTACAATCAAAATCAGGTAATACTGTAATAGTACGAAAAGCGATGTGGGAATCAATTCGAACAAAAAATATTGGCATGAACATGATCAATGCTAAAACTGCCAGCACCTACATATCCGCACTCTATGACGATAAAAAAGATCTTCTAAATGACCTGAAAAGGGAAAAGAAATATTTTGATTCCTTACAGGAGAAGGATAAACACATCAAAGCTCAATTTAATAAAATTTATCTTTTACTTAAAAAATAAACTTCACGATTCACAGCTTGGTCATATTGCTTTTGAATAGAAAGCTTCTGAAGCGTTGTATGCGGTGAAGTTCTTTTTTATTCCAATGCATAATTTCATTTTCTGCACCGAGGAATTCTTTCATTTCATTAAAGGCATCTCTGGCTCCACTGTAGTCATTGAGCTGCAGGTAGAGCTGCAATTCTTCAAACCAGGTATCTTTTAGGGATTTGACAATCGGCTGTGGAAGCTTTTTCCCATTCTTCTTTAATGCGACAAACAGCAGTGCGCGGGCACTTGCCAATTTGATATTTTTTCGCTGCATAAGCCGAGCAATTTCAGTCTTGCGATATGCTTCCTGGTCATCCGGTAATTTTGCGGCTTTCCAGTATTCGATTTGTTTTTGGCAGTTGATCGCTGAGAATCGGCGATTGTCAGCCAAGGCCAACAGTTCATTAAATTCATTGTTATTCGTCAGCTTATGATAGGACAAAATTCCAGTTATGGATAAAAAGACGACGGTTACAAATGTAGCGAGTTTGTTGCGACGAAGCAGTTTGGTGAAGCGTATTGCCGGGTTGTCTTTGTAGACGGAGACTTGCTCAAGACTTAAACTCCGCTTCATATCTTCGGCAAATTCAGCAGCCGATGGGTAACGGTTTTGCGGTAATTTCGCGCATGCTTTCTGGCTTATGCTCTTTAGGTTATTTGAGATAAACATCGAACTTAGTTTGGGTAACGGGTTATTTTTTATTGCATGCATCGTATCGCGAGCAGTATCACAGGCAAAAGGATGTTTGCCTTCGAGTATTTCATACATGAGTAAACCGAGTGAAAATACATCGGATGGAGAACGTATATCTGCCATGCCGAGAATTTGCTCAGGCGACATATAGCGCGGCGTGCCTTTCACTTGTTTTGCTTTCAATAACTGCGTAATATTCAGTGTCGTGCTGCGCCGCTCATCAATCTTCATATTCAGATTACGGGCAATTCCCCAGTCCATGACGTATACCGTATTGTACTTACCAACCATGATATTTGCCGGTTTAATATCGCGATGAACAATTCCACGGCTGTGGGCGTAGGCGATGATCTGACATACCTGCTCAAATATTGACAACAAATCGGAGCGGTTATAATCATGCTTCTTTGGGTTGTCCAGAATGGTCCTCAGAGTATGTCCCTGTACGCGTTCCATGGCAAAGAACAGTTCGCCATTACTCATTAAGCCCACATCAAATACCGGAACAATTCCCGGATGATCCAACATAGCGGTAATTTTGGCCTCATTTAGAAAAAGAGCAACTGAACCTTTGTCTTTGAGGTAGCGTTTGCGCAGGATTTTTACAGCCACAGGCCGGTGCAAAGCTTCGTCCATACCAAAAAAGACTTTGGCGACGCCTCCTGAACCTATTTCATCATATAATTTGTACCGATCATCACCATTTGTCAGAGAAAAACGCAAACCAAGCTGTTCGATTATACGTGAAGCTCCTGAAACAGATGAATCGGGCTCCACGTCTTCTTCGTGTGCAGCCATTTTACTCGATGCCTCCTAAAACATACTCCTTACATAGAGTCCCGTAATTTTAACTAAATTCAAGAATTAAGTAGAGATTTTCTTATGAAAGTTCATATTTAGCTCAACTCTGTCTTCCCAGCTGAAAAATGAGCCTGTGATTTAATCAATCCAGAGGCTGGACAAAATACCAATTGGGACTATTGTCGAGCCTTCCAAAAGTACTTAAATTTACTAATAAAAATTTTCAAGGAGATGATCATGGCACATAAGAAAGGTCAAGGATCTACCAGAAACGGACGCGATAGCAACCCAAAGTACCGTGGTATTAAGCTTTATGCTGGTGAAACAGTTAGAGCCGGTGGCATTATCGTTCGTCAATGTGGAACAAAGTGGAAACCAGGTAAAAACGTTGGTTTAGGCCGCGATTACACAATATATGCATTATGCGATGGTGTTATTCAATACCGTAAAACAAATCGTACATATGTAAACGTTGTACCTGTGGAAGCTGCAGCTGAATAATAGCAAATCTTTTTCTAAAGCCCGTTCTTAATTGGACGGGCTTTTTTTATTTGTCCAAAGCATCAAACATTGCCTTCACCTTGTAGCGCTTCCAGTGAAGCAATAAGGGAATTGCCACCAGTGTAAATGGCGGGATAAACACTGCCAGCCCCAAACTAAACAGGCCATAATACCAATCGATACTATGTTTATGAAACATGGGTGCAAGCAAATATAGGAACGTGCAGGCACCGCTAAGAATCAAAAGTGCGAGCAGCTCCAAACGGTTAAAGTTCGGCAGAGTCTCCAAGCCACTCTGCTCAAGGATAGCCTGAAAGGAAATCACCATGATCAGAAAAACGGATAGTGCTATAAAAAATAGTGCCATCACAGCGGATAGGAATGTATAAGTAACGAAAAACCGCTCTTTACCGATCATGAACGGGCCTTACGTTTTAGATTTTCCAGGGCAACAAACAATTCCCCACCATTTCGATAGCGGTTCTCAGGTACGAAATTGAGACATTTGGAAATAAATTCCATGACACCCTTTTCAAGCGTATCTTTTTCATGCTCAGTAAAAAATAACAGAGGCCGTATACTGGCAGATTTTTTCACATCATATTCATCAAATGGCATTCTTAATGTATATAACTGGTAAGCAATTATCCCAAAGGCATATATATCTGTCGCTACAGTCACTTCATTGCGGCTGACAAATTCCGGCGGCAGATACAGTAGCGATCCGCCATGATTGTTACCTTCTTTCTTTTTGGTGATGGGCAGTGATAAATCAAAATCCGTTAGCTTAATTGCCAGTTCGCCTCCGGCATCATTGACCAGAAAATTTTCCGGTTTTACATCCAGGTGTAGGTAACCAGACTGGTGTACTTGTAGAAGGCCACAGGCACATTGCCGTAAGACATCGATCTTATTTGACATCACTGTTTTATTTTTGTTAAATATCATACCTTTCAGAGTATAACCGGGAACATGTTCGATTATTTCAAAGGGTAATTCAAACATGGAACCTGTACTGTGCCCCAGGTATTTTGCAATATTCGGATGATCTCCGCATTTACGGCGTATATCAATTCCAGTTAGAAAGACTGATTTTCGCTTTCTGTTGAATTTGAATTCCTTGCGTAATTGCCTGAAAACAACCGTCTGGCCTTTTGGATTCCTCGCGGTATACAGCTCTGCAAACCCGCCTTCAGCAAGCTTTTTTACATTTTTAAAGTCGCGTGACTTCACAGGTATTTTTTCTATATAGCTAATATCAGACAATTATAATCCCTTACTTTAGCCTTTAAGGTATAAAAAAACTGAAGCAATATCAAGTATTTGTCATAAATAAAACTCGTTGATATTTCTCATTTACTGGCTAAGTTAAGTGTATGAAACTGTTCAAGATCACGATCAATGAAATGAATAAACTGCGCTGCTCAGGTGAAGACCATCTTTCCGTGAAATTGAATGACTGGTGTATCATACAGCGCGGGCGCTTCGAAGATATTGGGCGTATCTCCTGGTGCGGAGAAACATTCGAAGAAGAAGAAGCAGATGAAGATAGCGACCCGGATAACGAGTTATATACCATCATTCGCAAGGCAACTCTTGTAGACCAGGGTAAAGCCAATGAAAATAATGTGCGCTGCAACAGCCTTCAAGCAACTGCCCAGAAGATGATCAAGAAACACGATCTGCCTATGAACTTAGTCGCTACCCATCTAACTCTGGATCGCAATCTGGTGATTTTCATGTTTATGGCACCGGGTCGGGTCGACTTTCGCGAACTGCTAAAGGACATTAATAAAGCCTTAAATTTGCGTGTTGAATTACGCCAGATTGGCCCAAGAGATCAGGCGGGTATGATTGGCGGAATGGGTACATGCGGGCGCGCCTTATGCTGCTCCACATTCCTCACAAATTTTGTAAGTATCAATGTAAAAATGGCAAAGATTCAGGGCATCTCGATGAATCCCAATAATAT
This sequence comes from Lentisphaeria bacterium, assembly GCA_013215875.1. Lineage (GTDB taxonomy): Bacteria > Verrucomicrobiota > Lentisphaeria > JABSQK01 > JABSQK01 > JABSQK01. The sequence goes on along the minus strand of JABSQK010000720.1, from coordinate 4,241 downwards.
AATCGGCGCTTGCGGTCGTCTAAAATGCTGCCTGAACTACGAATACGAAGGTTACAAAATATTGATGGATAGCATGCCCAGGGTTGGCTCAAAATGTTCATGCGATGGCTGCGATGGTGTAATTCTCGAACGCAATCTCCTGACAAAACGCCTCGTTGTGCAACTTGACGATAAACGTGTAGTGGAAGTTTCTCCGGAAGAAGTAGTCCCCTTGAAGCGTTGATGCCTGTTCTAAAAAAAGTCTCTCTCTATTACAGCTGTTTACTGCTCATTGTTTCACCCCTGAAATTGACAATTGGCGCGAGTTCCAGAGAAGTTGCCAACTTCCCTCTTTCGACCTGGGAATTTTTATTCTCTGCCTGGCCCAACAGTATGTACCCGGTATTAATGGGCCTGAGCCTTCTGCTAGCCCTCATTGCCTACAATCCCAATGTGACTGAACTCGTAAAACGGCATTTTCTCATACTGTGCCCGCTAAGTTTAGCTGCTCTTATAAGCGGGTTCAGTTTAGCCTACAGTTCTGAGCTGGAAATTGGCCTCTCTTTTGTCTGGCACCTGCTTGGCTGTTTGGCATTTTCACTCACTATCATTATTCATCTGCAATACGAAACTTTTTCAAAAAGAGGCTTTGTTACCTCCCTGTCACTTGGCTGCGCATTTCTTTTGTTTTACTGCATTTACCAGCTGCACTGGGGTTTTGATGAATTTAGAAACTACATAAAGATTCAGGAAGAAATCTACAAGGTAGAGATACCTGCAAATTTGAAACACCGGATCATGCAGAATCGTATCTATGGATTTTTCACCATTCCAAACAGTCTAGGGGCATATCTCATATTACTCATTCCACTGGTCTTAGCATTATGCTGGGAATATGGCAAAAAGATAGAACCGCCTCGCGCATCAAGTATTACCTTAACAATCCTTGCAGCTTTGCCGCTCTTCTACTGCCTCTATCATACCAAAAGTCGTGGCGCATTTGTCGGTTTGGTTCTCGGTATCATCATCACCGCAGTTCTGTTTTGTATAAGCGAGCGTAAAAAGTTAAAGAAGCAGTTTAAGTTTATCATCCCCGCCTTTTTAGCACTCATCATAGTATCTGTAATTGGTTTTAAGCTTATCAGTGATGGCCGAAATATGGGATCCCTCGAAGCACGTTTTGTGTATTGGGATGCCGCCTGGCAAATGTTCACAGACGAACCACTTACGGGTGTTGGCATGGGGGACTATTTTCCTCTGCATATGAAACTCAAACCGGAAGGCGCTGAAGAAGCGCGACTGGCCCACAGTGTCTTTTTTCATTTTATCTCACAATGCGGTATCCTTGGCGGCCTCGCAGCCATTCTCATAATTATGCTACCGGTACTCTTTGTCATCAATAAAATCAAACAACGCTATACGATCGATTCCCCGATCATTTTTTGGGCGAGTATTTGTGGATGTTCATCCTGGGTAGTACAAGGTATGATGGACTTCAGTATACAAATCTCCGCCTGCTTGATGCTCTTTTTTGTGCTTCCTTTGCTGGCGATTAAACCCCTTGAACTGCCTGAGAAGAAACGCGATACGAAAGGGCTGATATTAGCTGCTGTTCTTGTTTTATTGACGTTGACAAGTATTTGGAGATGGCCGGGTGATTATTATTACCAGGTACTCGATAACGAATTAAGCAGTGGCAAAATTCCAAAAACTGACTTAATGAACAAATCCCTCGACACCCTGCCCTTTGCGCCCTACCCGGCAATACGAACAGCAAGAGCTGCGATAAAACAGCAGCAATTTGACTATGCAATTGAATTGTTGCAAATAGCCGAAAAACGGGCACCATTGCAGGGTTCAATAAAATACCACCTGGCCCGTGCCCATTTGGCAAAAATGGACTACACCTCTGCCAGAGAGAGCGTAAAAAAAGCAATTGAATGCTACCCGGGCAAAACGAAATACAGCGACCTCTTAAAAGTTATTGATGATGCCGAAAAGTAATTTTGTATTTATGAGTGGATGGGCAAGCGATGAACGGGTATGGGAACAATTAATTACTGAACTGCCAAATGCCACAGTGCAGCATATTCCAGCGAGTGCAGATGAACAGACTATAGAGCACACCCTGCAAACTCTCGACCAGCCGATTATTATAGCCTGGTCCATGGGCGCAATGCGCGCCCTCGACTATGTCGCCACTCATCAAGTGAAAGCACTTATTGTGATTGCCGGTTCACTCTCCTTCAAAGACTTATGGCCTGAGCATATCGTCCAGAAAATGAAAGCCGATCTGCAGTCGTCACCAGAGACTCTCCTCGATGAATTTCAACAAAACTGTTTTTCAAAAAATGAGAATGAAGCCCGTGATAATTATCAGAAAATATTTTCATCCGAGAGCATCAGCTCCTGTTTTAGCCCAACAGAATTGCAGCAGGGCCTCGACTATTTAACACGATTTCATTTGCCAAAAGAGAAATTATCTCTACTGTGCCCAACACTATGGATACACGGCACTGAAGACAGAATCATACCCATAAAAAGTTTGGAATTGCCAGAATCGATACAACTGAATAAAATAGAAAATTGTGGCCATATCCCACAGTTTACAGAAGCAAAAAAAGTAGCACAACAAATAAACATATTTTTAGCGGCATTATGATCATCGATAAAACAGTAATGGCAAAGAATTTTGGCAAGCAGGCAGAGGGCTATGAAGATGCTACGCCCGTGCAATCCGAAATGGCAAATGAGCTTATCGAACTTTGTATAAAAAATCTCTCCTGCCCTCCACTAAACATACTTGAGCTGGGCTGCGGCACCGGCCGGGTAACGGAGAAACTCACAAAGCTCTACCCGGACGCACAAATCACGGCGCTGGATATTAGTAAGGAAATGGTCCAACAGGCAGAATCAATGGCATCGGAAAAATGCCGATTTATCACCTGTGATGCAGAAAAATTTATTCGTGCAACAAGTAAGAGCTACGACCTGATCATCTCAAATGCCTGCTTCCAATGGTTTGAAACACCTATCGAAAGTTTTGAAATTGCCCGACAAAAGCTAAACCCCGGTGGCCATATCCTGCTGAGCACATTTAGCGCACAAACATTTACTGAATTGAAAGAATCGTTTGACTATGCCTATCGCAATCACGCAACAAAAAATCTCCATCATGTGGATTTATTAGCAGTGGATGCCTGGCAGCTGCTTGCACATATATCGATCACTGAAAAAACAAAGAAAACCCGCCATGATACAGTGACATCTTTTTTACATTCCATAAAACAGGCCGGCGCCTCATCACCTGCCAAGGCAAGGCTCACAAAAAAAGTGCTGGATGATATGATCCACTATTATAATTCACACTTTTCATTTGAAAATGAAATAATTGCCAGCTACCATTACCTTTTGATTCACGGTAGAAATAACGAATGACAACAATGGATAGATGATTTTATGAAAACGGGACTTTGCAGTATCACATTTAGAGATTTATCTGTAAACGAAATAATAAAACTTGTTGCAGATGCACAGCTCGATGTGATTGAATGGGGTGGCGATATACATGTGCCACAAGGAAATATCAAATTGGCCGAAGAGACTGCACGTTTAACACGTGAAGCCGGTCTCACAGTTTCATCGTACGGTTCCTACGAACGCCTAACCGATGACGAATTTAGTCCCGATCAATTGCTCGATACAGTCGATGCTCTGGATTGCAAACAACTTCGAATCTGGGGCGGCAGGCAGGGGTCTGCAACAATCAACTCTGACGATTACAACTTGCTGGTTGATTTATGCCAGGTACTTACTCGAGCCGCACAAGAGCGCGGCATCGAAGTCTCACTGGAATTTCATGGAAACACCGTAGCGGACACTGCCAAGTCATGCCTTGATTTCATCGCCGATGTGGGGCAAGAAAATCTAAAGTGTTATTACCAGCAGACAATCAACGAAATGGATGCCCTGAACCTTGGAATTCTCCAATCAATGAAAGCGCATGTCAGTAATTTCCATTGTTTCTATTATGAAAATGACATACAAGTCGAGCTAATCCACGGGATGGAGTTTTGGCAAAAGGCTCTTGAGATTTATCAGCCAGAGACTATCCTAATAGAATTTGTTAAGGATGGTGAGCCACAGCAATTTTTAGATGATGCTACCAGCCTGCTAAAAATCATCAATTCAGTGTCGGGTTAAACACGGGTATAAATCCAGTCAATTGGTTTCAATTTACCCAATAACAATTAAGGTTATCC
>JABSQK010000072.1 GCA_013215875.1 Lentisphaeria bacterium | reverse complement strand
CCCAAAACCAATGACAATCGGCCGTATGGTCAAATCTTTTGGTGCCTCGAACTTGTGGCTATAGCTCATATCAGGAGCTGGATTTATGTGATTGTTTTTCTTAAAGCGCTTTAGTAGTTCATCTTCACCTTCGACATCGGCATCCACAATGTAAGTAATCATGATATCTGATTTATGGCGCGCATCGATACTTTTTTTCACCATCACGAAGTTCTGCAAAGCTTCCGCATCGATACGCAATGTTTTTAAGATTAGTTTTTCCAGGGCATCTTCGGGGTGGTCAAGCGGCAGTTTTAGTTCACTAATTCGCAGCATCTAGTCCTGCTTCTCTTCGGTAATTTTTCCGTGCTTCATGAAAAGTTCCTGCATGTCAATATTTAATTCCTTATTAAAGCGCTTTACTAGGCGTTTATCTTCGCGATCGATAAATGACACACACAGGCCTTCTTTACCGGCCCTACCCGTACGACCAGCACGGTGAAGGTATTGTTTGCTCTGATGCGGAACATCGAGATTTATTACATGGCTAACATCTTTTACATCCAGGCCTCGTGCAGCAATGTCTGTAGATATCAAAATCTGTGACTTTCCTTTACGAAAATCCCTGAGTGCCTGTACCCGCTGCAATTTATCGCCACTGCCATGAATCATCGATACGGGTATTTTATGATCGCGCAAGACACCAAAAAGCTCTTTGCCTTTTTCTTTGCGGTGCACAAAGATGATTGCCCGTTTTGGTTCAGCAGTGCGAATGTATTGCCGGCAAAAAGTAATCTTTTCCATTTCGCGCACTTCAAAGTACTGATGCGATATTTCATCTGCCAGCTCATTTGCCTGATGACTCAGGTCGATAATATTCGGACTCAAATTATGAATGGTTTCCTGGCTGTCATTTTGTTGTGTCGCGGATGCAAAAATGTATTGCGGTGTGGTTTGCAGTTCATCGACAATGCGTTCAATCGTATCGAGGCTTTCATCAAACATCATGCGGTCGGCTTCATCGATAACAATGGCTGTAATCTTATGCACTTTTAATTTTCGCATGTTTATCAGTTCCTGTATGCGACCCGGCGAACCGACCACTACATGCGGCTTTTTCTTGAGATTCTCAATCTGCCGTTTATTGGATACGCCACCAATAATCAATTGCGAACGGATAGGCAAGGCCGATGCCTGCACCAGGGTGCGTATTTCTTCGATCACCTGCGAGGCCAATTCGTGCGTCGGAGTCAGGATCATCACCTGCAAATCTTTCGTATCTAATACTAGCTTTGTTAGCAATGGTAAGAGATAGGCCAGGGTTTTTCCCGTTCCTGTTGGCGAACATATATAGGCATCCTGCCCATCCATAAGAGGCGTGAGAGCCGTCTTTTGAATGTCGGTCGGTTCGTGAATATCCTGCTTACCAAGTGCAGCAGTTAACTCGTCTTTTATTCCGTAATCTGAAAAAGTCATGATCATCCTTTTTGAATCAGCTTGAAGTATAAATATGAATGAACCCAATACAAACATGTAAGGAAAATAACGACCTCCGGTAAATCTCTAGTTTTACCTTGAAAGCTTGTCAAATATTCAGGCTAGACTATCCTATAGAGATAAAAAAGGAAATGAAATGCTCAACAATGATGACTGGCAATTCTTTAGAGAAAATGGTTATGTAATCATAAAGAATGTGCTCGATAAAAAGCTTTTGGATGTAATAGGAAAAAGTTTCGACGAGATCCGTGCTGCTGAAGGTGGCGATCATTGCAACCAGCATATTCTCCTTAAGTATAAAGCGATGATTGATTTGATTGAGCACCCGCCAATCCTCGATCATATGCTCGCTCTATATGGTTCACGCACCCAACTATTGCAATACGATTTTCTATATCAACCGCCGAATAATGAAGGCCCGGAACGTGGCTGGCACCGCGACTTTTCTTTTCCTGGCGATACCCCGCTCTCAACAAATTGCATTGTCTACCTGCAGGATATGGATGACGAAATAGGCCCCACTTATGTGCTGCCCGGCTCACACAAAGCTTGGCGCGAACCCCTTTCTGACGAAGAAAAGCACGCGCCCATGGAAGGGGAAGTAGCTGCTTATGTAAAAGCGGGCGATATGGTTGTCATCAATTCTGCAGTTCTGCATTCCGGTACTATCAATAAGACAAATGATAAACATCGCCGAAATCTTTACATTTATTATGGGCACTGGTGGCTCAAGCGCTACGAGCCAAACCAGGACCGTCCCTGGCAATGCCTGGAAAATGCCAGCGAACAACGCCTGCAATTGCTCGGATTAAAATCTCCCGGCGATATGCACATGTACACACCCGACGCGCTACGCAACGGAAATGACCAATACTGATTTTGTTTACCATGTAGTTCATGTAGAACATGTAGGCTTAATGCTCCTAATCTCGTGTCTATTTGCTGTCTAGTGGATATAAACACGCCGTGGTGCGGAATATATTTTAATTCATTGTCGCAGACAATTCCAAACTCTGTTCCACTGGGCATCGTAGCCTCCGGCTCGAAAAGCGCGTGATACTTAGTTTTGTAAATGTTTAAGTCGAGCCGGAGGCCGCGATGCCCTGTGATAAATGATTTGAGCCTGAATAGAACAAATATTCGATTATTTTCAAAAAGGTGACTTGTTTTGTGCAGATAAAAGAATAGACTATTAGAAGTGACTGGTACTAACTAAAGTTAAAGGAAAGATAATGCCACAAATTACAGTAACAAAATACAGCGGAAATAGGCAGAAGCTACTGCAAGCAGCAGTTGATCTAATTATGACCAAGGGCTTTGAATGCGCTGGTGTTGCTGAGATTTTGGAACATGCCGACACCCAAAAAAGTAATTTATACTATCACTATAAAAGCAAAGAAGAGCTTTGCTTGGATGCATTCGACGTCATTGAGGAGGCATTTTTTGACCAGGTTCTTAAACCAACTTTACTTGATAAATCACTGCCCGCCAAAGAGCGGTTAACAAGTTACTTTGATATTATCATTCAGAATATGGAATCTCAGTGCTGCAAAGGCGGCTGCCCCTTCGTGAATCTCGCTTGCGAAACTTCAGACTGCAATGCAAACTTTGCCGCAAAACTTGATCGATTCTTTGAAAAATATGCAAATGCGATTCAAGACTGTTTTCGTGATGGCGTTGCCAATGGAGAATTCCGTAAAGACTTAGAAAATTTTGATATTGGCCGATTTCTTGTCGCTCAAATTTCTGGAACAATGGTTTTAACCAGGACACATAAAAATGTCGATGTTATTAAAAATAATCGTGAGGTATTATTTCAACTGATTTGTTAAATTACTCATATTTTTTTGGCCGACACTAGTACCAAACGGTCATAACTAATTTTATCAATACACATTACCGGTAACCGTGTATGGATAAAAATAAACCCAAACAAAAATAGAAAATAAGGAGACAGAAATGTCAAATTGCACAGAAGATCAATGCACACCCGAACAAGTGAACACAAACAACTGCAGTACTGATGAGTGCTGTGATATGCCTGAGCAACTACTCGAGCTCGCCGATGAAGCCTGGAATGAGTTACTCAAGGAAAAGATGAAAGCTAAGATCGAAGAAAGTTGTGGCGAAAAGCTCGATGAGCTTGCTGCTTTGGTTACAACAGCCAACAGCTACCGCTGGCAACAAAAGATTCAAGGCAAAGTCAAATGTGATGAATACAAAAGCAGCATCAAGGAATTCTTCACAAATTGTGGTTGCGATGAATAAATAAACCGTAACCTGATACACCACGGCGCCCCGGATCACCCTCCCCGATCTGGGGCGCTCATTTTTCATACACGACCTGTCCTTATAAAAGAGAAGGTCGAGCCAGAGGCTGCGAAGCCCAGTGATAAAAAAAACGCAAATCAAAAAAATAACTTACAAACGCATGAAAGAGTTTTCTGCACCTTCCGTAACACAGCTGAAAGGATAAAAATAATGATCGAACCATACAGCAAGCAAAATTTATTGTGTAATAATTTTGGTGGATCTGGTAAACCCGGAACCAAGTAGCTTGCCGTAGTCGTTTCATAAACAATTTCTTAAGCCCCCTTGGTTCATTCCAAGGGGGCTTTTTTGTTTTAAATTGCCACAGGAAAAATTACGACCTAAAGAACAGAATCTTCCATATGGATCTATAGCCCAACGGAAGAGGCAGCAGACTTAAAATCTGTTCAGTCCCGGTTCGAATCCGGGTGGGTCCACCAGAAGTATAAGAAATAAAGCCTGGATAATCCAGGCAACAATGACAGGTAGCCTATTGGTAAGGCAGCGCACTGTTAATGCGTACAAATGTAGGTTCAAATCCTACCCTGTCAGCCAATATCGTGACCGATCGGTTTTTCGCGTGTTATGCGTGATGTAGATACGAGGCAACAAATGGACGCTTTGGTCCTCAATGCTACATGAAGTTAACGACGTAGATGCACTCGCATAATGTGCCGAAGGGGATGAAAAATTGTATCGTGGTAACCAATTGGACAAGGTGAAGATCTGCAAAATCTTTTTGAGTGGGTTCGATTCCCACCCGCGATTCCAATGAATTTGGTATTTTAGCTCAATGGCCAGCCTGATTCATTAATAAATATCGTCGCGAAAATTCGAACTGCTAAATTAGCAGCTCTTTTAGGACTGTAAAGAGGGTGAAGAGATATTGGGATATGTCAAAATCACTTGTAGTTCTAAAGGGCTGATAATAACGCAATTCGAGTTCGTAGTAGATTGTTTTATTAATTTATTAGGCCAGGCACTTGGTTGAAGCCCAGGGTTGTAGAGCTTCGATTCCTCTCGATTCCCATGGATTTTATTGGATTTGGTATTGTAGCTCAATTGGCAGAGCACTTGGTTGAAGCCCAGGGTTGTAGAGGTTCGATTCCTCTCGATACCACCAAAAGATTTAATTAGCGAGTATAGCATAATGGTAGTGCAACATCCTTCCAAGTTGAAGATGAGGGTTCGATTCCCTCTACTCGCTCCAAAATTTAATGGGTAATGAAAGCCTTACCAAGTTTCCGGGGCCATGTCTGAATCTCCAGTGGGCAAATTCATAAGCGCTTCATCATTTTCCTTTTTGGCTAATTTCTCTTTCGCATTCTTAATGATCAAATACCCATATGGCTTAGAATCTAAAAAATGTCTAAATGCAGACTGTGCGAGGATTCCATTCCCACACTCTTTATCAATACGAGAAGAATAATCTTGCTTCGTATCATATTTAAACCAAAATAATTCTGCAGCTACATCATTTATTTCTTCTAATAAATTCATCTCTCGTAGAAATTCAATATCTATTGGTTTAAAAGGTAATATAAGGGATCTTAAATTCATTCCTTCGAGAGCATCGATATTTTTTACTTTTGTTTCACCCAAATTAAGTCTCTCTAAAGGCATTCCTTTAAGAGCACTAATATTTACAACAGAGGTTTCGGAAAGATTAAGTTTGGTGATAGACATTCCATTAAGTGAAGAAATATCAACAAGGGTACGACAACCGGAAAGATTAAGACTGTAAATAGGCATTCCTTTTAGTGCAGAAATATCAGCTACAGAAGTCCCGGAAAGATTAAGATTGTATATTGAAATCCCTTCAAGCGCAGAAATATTTTTAATATTAGGAATTTGAAGTTTCAAATTCAGCCTGGACTTAATATGGAAGATATTCATATTCGGAAGTTGCTGATAAAATGACCATGAAGATTGCTTATTATCATTAATCATTTTTTTTAACATAGCTTTTGTTTCTGGTGGATAGCTTTCAACTATAACAGATTTATAGGCTTCATTTATCCTCTCATTAGTTGCTTTTAGTATGATGTCATCAGGATCAAGAAATTCTTTTTCCAGCGTTCGATACAACTGTTTGAATTTAGTAATTTTTAATTTTTCCAGATTATAATTACTAGATTTCTTCATACCATGAGCGGCTTTGAAGTGCTCGTGCTTTTTATTGCACTTGATTAAACCCTCAAAATATCTATACACTGAAAAATATTCAATATCACAAAGATATGTTTCAGTGCGTACTCCTTTGCCATCTACATGAATTATTGATGAAAAATGATAAATTGTTTTCGAAAATGGCCAAAACCCATCTTGATGGATTAACTTCCCAACTGGTTCATCCAAAGGTGGTGGCAATATTACCCCATTTGGAACTAATTCAGGATCGTATTTATATCTGCTTTCTTGAGATGGTGGTAATAAAAAAGTATAAACAAGTATTTGTAAGCCAAAACCCACAGTGACTAGTGAGAATAACACCCCCTTCCAGTGTCTATGTAGAAAACTTGCTAATTTATAGAAATGCATCTAAGTCCCCTCTTTACTTGACTTAATAAAGACTTTATATTCTCTCAGTAGAAATACAAGGGGTTTTTAGTTAATTATAAAGGAAATTTGCCCAGGATTGTATAGGTTCGATTCCCTCTACCTCGCTCCAAAATTTATTGGAATAGTCTAACATTTGGCTGTCACCAATTGCCGTTTCAATTAATAAACATCAGGATTAATGGTTTATCGACTCACGGCTTTACTATCTCAATTGCATATATTGAATATTTAAGATAAATGCATTATATTTCTAGCGTGTTTCGGTAAGGAAGTATCCCATATCATGTAATAAACACGTTTTCCTTAAAGGCGAGCTAAGTCCTTGGTTGGTAATCCAAAGTTATATTGCTCTCGCATCACACATCTGCTTTTTGGAAATGTTTGGGATAATTATAACCTGAAAATTCTTAGCAGCAAACAAGAAGTGAGGCTATTTTGGCGACAAATAAAAATGCATGGAAAAAGAAAATAACGGAGAGAATCCCAAGACTCTTATCTTCGAATTCTTACATCACGCTAATTGATCTTTTTATTGATATGCAATGGATTGAACGGCGGCATTTTTACAACTGGAAAGATGGGCTGCACCAAACACTTGATGAAAATTTTAATTTTTCAGACAAGAAACAAGTCGAGGCATTGGCTATTTTTGAAAAGCAGATGGAAGGTCACAAAAGCATTGACATCCCATGGCATGAGCATTCGCTCTTGAGAGGAGAATGCCTCTTACGGGTTAGTGCCCATGATAGCCGGGAAGCACTTTATCAGCGATATTATTTTGCAAATGATCTGACGGACCGTAAACGAAAATCGATTGAAAAGAAGCTAACTGCTGAACCAAGCCCCAGGATATTTTTGAAAGTTGGAAAAGATACGGAATGTGAAATGTGTGAAACCCCTATATTTAAAGGCGATTTCTTTTATCTCGACATTCAAAAACCCTATTGCATGAAATGTCTGAACCTGAATCACCTCTCATTTTTACCCAGTGGCGATGCAACACTAAGCCGTCGAGCACGTGAATTCAGTGAATCATTCGCAGAAGTCGTTGAGTGGTCACGCAGAGGGCGCTATGAACGACGCGGTATTCTGGTTGACGAGGCAGCTATAGAAAAAGCGGAAGCATCAAATTTGCAAGATGCAGAGAAACGTAAAGTCGGACGAGAAAAAGGAAAACAGCGACAAATAAAAATCGATGTAAAACATACCGAAGAATTTCAGAAAACAATTCTCGATATCTTTCCATCTTGCCCACGTAATGAAGTCGCTTCAATTGCTTTTCATGCTACAGTGCGAAGCAGTGGACGTGTGGGACGTACAGCAGCAGCAAAAAAACTTGATAATAAAATGATTCGCCTGGCAGTCATTGCCTACATTCGCCATAAACACACCGATTATGATGAGCTACTATCACATGGATTTTCAAAAGATATCGCTCGCAAAAAAATCCAGGGAGCTGTACAAGAAAAACTTAAATCCTGGGAAATGACCCTGGATGGTTATAACTCTCTGGCTTGACTTTATCGGTTTAAAAATTGAGCTTCGGTAGAAGCAATTTCATGCTAATTTGCCAGAAAGTGGTGATGCAACGTATGAGGCTGGATCCCTTTTACTCGCTCCAAACTTACAGGATTTTAAAGAATAAAAGTGATTATTCAAATACAGAGTGATTAATTAAATACAGCTTGTCTTTCTTTTCCTAAGATTTAACTTAGCAAACAAATTGAGAAAATACGATTAGATAATATTTAATCAGAGGAATAAAATGTCTAAAGTACCAAATACAAATGATGGATCTAACAGCAAGCCATATTTACGCACCGATTTAAATATGGGAACACTTGGCAGTCTACCCGAATGGTCTACAGCACCAACTGGCTCCGATGAAGAAATTCTCAAAGCAGTAAAAGCTGCGGGGTACCAGGGTACTCAGGGAGGAAATCTTGAACTTTGTCAGAAACTTGGACTGGGTTGCACCACTGGTGGGCGTGTAAATGGAGTCGGTGAAATTGATGCCATGGCTGAGACTTGGGCCAATGATGGATACGATGCAGCCACTCTTCATGTCGGTTGGGGAATGGAAGAACCTGAGCAAATCCTTGCAATTGTCACAGACATTATTGAGGCATCCAGCAAACATAATATTGGGCTCTATATCGAAACGCACAGGGCAACCATCACACAAGATATGTGGCGTACGGTTTGGCTGACACGTGAAATACCGGATGTTCGCTTTAATGGCGACTTCAGTCATTGGTATACAGGCCTCGAAATGGTCTACGGTGGTTTTGAAGAAAAACTCGAATTTATCGCCCCCGTTTTAGACAGGGTGCGCTTTCTGCATGGGCGTATAGGTAATCCCGGAAGTATACAAGTGGATATTGGCGATGGCTCAAACAGAAGTTATGTGGATCACTTCAAAGCATTTTGGACTAAATGCTTTAAGGGCTTTCTTAAAGATGCCCAGCCGGGTGATTACATTTCTTTCAATCCAGAATTATTAGAATCCAGTATCTATTATGCTCGCAATATTCCAGATGCAGATGGGAATCCACGCGAGGAAGGTGACCGCTGGGAACAGGCGCTTATATACACGGAAATTGCCAAGGAATGTTTTGCTGTAGCTGAACTGGAAATGGCAAAGTAAAAAATGTGCAAAAAGCCTATTAAGAACGCAGCCTAAAGATGCTTACATGCTCGTGATCCTTCGGTTCACCAAGCACTTGGGGCTCATAGCGGCCGCGATACCACATGAAATATCTCCCTGGGATCGGCATGAAGTAAAACAGGCGCTACGAGCCTGTTAGTGTTTGGTGAGCTGAAAACGCCCAAAGATGGGCTCACTACATAGAACGTAGACTGCAATCCAGATTCTACGTAGTTAAGGCATTCTTGCCTGTTAAACGGTCCTACTGTAGCAGTGTTCGGCACCCTCACCCAATCAAACAAAAATCCTGACTGTCAATTTCTTTGCCATTGATCAACAGCACCAACTTATGGGCGCCCGGGTAAAATTTACGAGTACTGATCTTTTTAAAAGAATGTTTTTTCTGAATTTCTATAGATTCACCTTTTTTTATTTTAAGGTTTTTCAATTTAAACACTTTGGCTTTTTGATTGCCATTGGCTTTCATAAAATGTATCGCATAATCAAGCACAATGCTTTGCTCCGACTTTGCTACAGACGCTAGAGTAAATTCAAAATTTAGATCCTTCCCCATTTTTATTTTATCCGCGGAAAGTCCAAAGTCGGACAGCTCTATTTTCGGCTTCTTTGTGTAACCCAATAATGGAAAGACATCCGGATGCCCTGCTTTTATCAGTGTCCGTAAGGCATGGCGAATCAGCCATTGGCGCTCAGGGCTGGCATTTTTTTGCCATTTCAAGCAGCGCTGGATGACCAGGTCCGGGTGATCCTTGGAAATGTCATTTAAGTTATTGGCAACGGATCGGTAAACATAATCCGTTGGGTCGTCTTTCAGTTTTTCGAGTAAGGGAAAAATGGGACCGGGATCTTTTATGTATGCTGGCAGCTGTTGCCCCCATGGTAAACGTGGACGGGTTCCTTCCGAAACCAAGCGGCGCACATGATGATCCGGGTCGGTAAGCCAAGGACGAATTGTTTTCAATGTTAATGCCTGGTGCTCGATGAGAAATGGGCGAATGGCAAATTCGGCGGAAAAGAGCGAGGTTAAATTCTTGAGTACCTTCAATGCGAGTTCCGGATGTTCCAGACCATAGACGCCTGTATAATCAATCACCGGCCAGGCAGCAAATCCGTTATTCGGGTCATCAAGGTCTCCCCTATCCCAATGTGCTTTTACTTTCAAAAGTGTTTTCGCAGCTTTCGAGTAATCCTTCGGCAGACAATCATGCAAGACTGCGATGCAGTGATGGACCCGGGCTTTTAACTCAAGCGTATTCAATCCCTTCGATGCATCCTTGAGAAACTTGTCTGCGGGAAATTTTGGATCCGCTTTTTTGAAGGACCTGGCGATTCGTTTCAGCGCATCTTTACCCAACGAGTCTTTCATTAATTTTTGTTCTGACACTGTTTGCTCCATAATATGACTAATACTAACATTTATATGTATAAATTGATAATTTCAACTTGCAATTCGATAGCTAAAGAATATGATGAAAACCGGAGGCAAAATGGCAAAGAAGAAAATTATAGAGTCCAAATCGATTAAGATTACGGGTGCGAGGCAACACAACTTAAAAAATATCGATGTGGAAATTCCCCGATACGAATTGGTAGTTATCACTGGCCCTAGTGGATCGGGTAAATCATCCCTGGCTTTTGATACGCTCTATGCGGAAGGGCAACGGCGCTATGTAGAAAGTCTCTCAGCCTATGCTCGGCAATTTCTCGACCAAATGCAAAAACCAGAAGTGGATCATATTGAAGGCCTCTCGCCGGCCATCGCCATCGAGCAGCGCTCAGCGGGCGGCAGCCCCCGTTCCATCGTCGCCACCACGACAGAAATTTACGATTACTTGCGACTGCTCTATGCCCACATCGGCAAGCCCCATTGTCCGGATTGCGGTAAGGCAATGAAGGGGCAAAGCGCCCAGCAAATTTGCGACCACATCATGGCGCAGCCTGAAGGTGCGAAGATGATGTTGCTTTCCCCCTATGCTCAAGGTAAAAAAGGTGAACATGTTGATACCCTGGAACAGATTCGCAAAGATGGTTTTGTGCGAGTACGGATCGATGGGGAAATAAAGTCGCTGGATGATACGGATATCAAACTTAAAAAAACGTTTAAACATAACATCGAAGCTGTCGTCGACAGACTGGTTACTGGTAAGCTCGACCAAACACGGCTTATCGATTCTGTCGAGCGCAGTTTGAAATGCAGTGGCGGCTTAATTGTTGTATTGATTGAAAATGGCGATAGCTGGGATGAAGAGCTAATCAGTGAACACCTCGCTTGTGCTGCCTGTGGCTATAGCATGGGCGAACTTCAGCCGCGTAACTTTTCTTTTAATAGTCCCTACGGTGCATGTAATAGTTGTCATGGTCTCGGTGCCATGAATATCGTCGATGAAAAATTAATTCTTGAGCCTCATAAGATATTGGATACAGCGGTACCTCTTTTGATGAAAGGTCCTAGACGCCTGATTCGCTATCATAAAAATGTCATGGGCTGTGTGGCGGATCATTATGGTGTGAATACCAGCACAAAATTTCAGGATATACCCAAGTCTGTTCAGCAGGTGCTTCTGCATGGCAGTGGGGATGAAGATATTATTTTTGCCTTTCGCTGGGGCGGCCGGCAATACAGGGCTGTAAAACCGTTTGAAGGCATCATCCCCATGCTCAACCGGCGCTACCGCGAAACAGAATCGCCTTCAATGAAAGATCGCTTAAAGAAAGTCATGCGTCAACATCCCTGCCCTAAGTGCGAAGGTAAACGCCTGCGTCGTGAAAGCCTCGGCGTACTCGTCCACGGGCAATCAATTGCGGATTTCATTGCCCTGAGTGTTGAAAAGGCCTACGATTTCGCATCAAATTTAGAACTCATCGGTGAAGAAAAAATCATCGCCAGCGAAATTCTCAAAGAGGTTTGCAGTCGTCTGGAGTTTTTGCTTTCTGTGGGTCTGAGTTACCTGAACCTCAATCGCGAGAGCGGCAGCCTTTCCGGTGGCGAAGCACAGCGCATACGTTTGGCCACACAAGTTGGTAGCGGTCTGACCGGTGTGCTTTATGTATTGGATGAACCGAGTATCGGGTTGCATCAACGCGACAATGTAAAATTACTTAATACGCTTAAGAAATTGCGCGATGTGGGCAATACTGTTGTTGTTGTTGAACACGACCTTGAGACCATTCTCACTGCCGACTATGTCATTGATATTGGACCTGGTGCGGGGGTTCATGGTGGAGAGATTGTCGCACAAGGCACGCCTGCAAAAATCAAAAGATCAGGTAAATCTTTAACCGCTGCCTATCTGCAGGGTAAACTGAAAATTGAAGTTCCTGAAACCCGACACGAAGGAATAGGCAAAAAGATCCGCATCGAAGGTGCGGCAATGAACAATCTCAAAAAAGTAAATGTGGATATTCCACTTGGCACTTTTTGCTGTGTCAGCGGTGTTTCAGGATCGGGTAAAAGTTCATTGATCAATGGCATACTGAGCAAAGCTGTACAGCGCCATTTCGATATTGGGACCAGTGTACCCGGACCACATAAACGCATCACCGGGCTTGAATACATTGATAAAATGATTGT
>JABSQK010000719.1 GCA_013215875.1 Lentisphaeria bacterium | reverse complement strand
GTTATCATGATTATACATAAAGCCCGATGCAAAGACATATTCAAACTCATCATAAATCGATGTGCCTTCAACCATCTCCCGGATGCCTGAAGAAATTATATAATGTTCAATGTCGACGCCATGCTCTTTCCCATAGAGATTGGTTCGCTTAAACCAGTCTTCCACTCCAGGGAAATAGTTCATCCCTCTTCCATGGTCAACAAAAGACTCTCTGCGAATAGAGAGTTCTTTATAAGAAGCCTCCTTTATCATGAGGTACATGTATGCAAGAATTCTATCCGTATTATTTTCTTTGGCATATGCATCTGCCTTCTCCCAGAATTCCCCAACTGACATTCCTAGATCAGGAATGAAGGAATGCTCCTGCATATTTCCTGGAGCCAGGGTTCCGTCAAAATCATAAGCAATGGCGATTTTCTTCTTTGTTTTAATCATACTTATTCGATTACTTTTCTCCCGTAATTAGAGATTAAACTAGCAGGAGGAAATTAAGAGTCAAGAAAAGGCGTGGCTGGGAACAATGTTACTCGCATTGTATACTACCATTTGCAAAGTAGAGCATAGCCTTTAAATTAAAAGTGAAATAAGAAAGAGGTAGTATGTCTAAAACTCAAAACCCAGGTTGTTTGATCGGTATCTTGCAACTCGCAGGATTATTACCTTCAAAGTCCTCGGACACTGATGAGTTTCCATATACGAGCAAAGAACAGTTACTGACTAAAGCCGAAAAAGTATTCTTCGGTAGACTCGAAGAAGCAGTTGCAAGTAAGTACCGTATCTTTGCAATGGTGCGTCTCGCTGATCTAATTCAAGTTGAAAAAGGAACAGAGAAATGGCAAAGTTATTTTAATAAAATCCAATCCAAGCATATTGATTTCATTCTCTGTGATTTGGATAATATTAAACCAGTTTTAGCAATCGAATTGGATGATGCATCACATCAACGGGAAGATAGGAAAAAACGAGATGAGTTCCTTGAAGGCGCTCTAAACGCTGCAAGGCTACCATTGCTGAGGGTTCCTGTAAAAAGAGATTATGATGTGGAAGTCTTGAGAAACAGTATAGAGGCCTTTAACTCTTAAAATACCTTTAGAGAATAAGACCCTATAACAAAGAATTGATATTATCTCCCCTGCCCCGTCATATGTATAAACCTCATATGACCAGTGGTAGTATCTCCTTTAATCCCATTGTCCCTTTTCCTCACCTATTTTTTTCTTGAATCTTAGATTCTGCCTGTTACCTTCTTACACCAGTAATGGGAGAAGATAAATGCCTTATGATCATTCAGGAAAGAATATAAGAAAAGAAGATGACAAGCGAGTCAAGCTTACTGATGAAGACAAGCGCAAGATCATTGAGCTCTATCCTGAGATAAAATCCCAAAGAAAGCTGGCCGCGATGTTTGGCGTCAGTCGCAGGCTTATCAGCATGATTGTCGATCCAGAAAAGAAAGAAAAAGACCTTCAACAGCGCAAAGAGCGTGGCGGGTCGATGAACTACTACGATAAAGAAACCAATTCCGATAATATGAAAAGGTACAGGCAGCATAAGCAAAAGCTTAAACTCAAGGGGAAGCTTGAAGAAGGCGAAGAAAACTAATGCGCTTACTACTCACCTACCTCTTACTCGCCTGTAGCTTAGTCGCTGCAGAGAAGTCCTTCACCGGCAAAGTCGTGCGCGTATTAGACGGCGATACGATCGTCGTTCTCGTAGACGAGAAACAGATCAAGGTCCGTTTCGCACATATCGATACACCGGAGAAAGCCCAGGCCTTTGGCAACCAGGCAAAGAAGGCCCTGAGTGCAAAAATATTCGGCAAGCAAGTTCGGATCCAAGTCGACACTATTGATCGCTACGGGCGGTCGATTGGCAATGTATATTTGGACAAGCGTTGGATCAACCAAGAGATGATCACCGAGGGCTGGGCCTGGCACTATAAAACGTACAGCAAAGACGAGAAGCTAGCAGCATTGGAGCAGAAGGCCAAGGAGGCGAATCTAGGGCTCTGGGCTGATGCCAAGGCCGTGGCACCATGGAACTGGCGGAAGAAGAAGCCGAGCAAAACTACTACAAAGACACAGCCTGATAAAGCTGTAACTAGTTACTGGCTTAATACCAAAAGTAATACCCGGCATAACAATTCCTGTAAGTGGTTCAACAAAACGAAGAAGGGACGACTAAGTACAGCAAAGGAAGGTAAAGCATGTGGAAGCTGTGGCGGATAATATGAAAGAAAAGGAGGAATAAGTGAATAGTGATTCAAAACTTACATTACTCAGTCATGAAAAACACGCGAAAGATAAATACACCTATTTCCAATTAACTGTTGCTGCTTCAGCTATAGCCTTTTCAGTGCAAATCACAAAGGATGATATTTTCACTTGGTCAATGTTAGCGACCCTGTAACTTAAAGAATCATATGGCCAGACGAAAACGATATACTGAAGAAGAGCTAAAAGCAGACTTGGCCATTTGGATCAAGGCGAATGGCGGTGAATTAGCCCATTCTCAATTAAAAAAGACCAACACATCTCTTTTTAACGCATGTATTAATCGATATAAATCTATAGGGAAGACAGCCGCACACTTTAATCTACCATTCCAAGAAAAACGGCTTTGGACTAAAGAAGTGCTTGCAGAGCAGTTTGCGATACTAAAGAAAACTGGCCCCATCACTAAAAGTAGAGCTGATACCGTTGATAAAAATCTATATCCCGCAGCTTGCCGTAAATTTGGTTCATGGAACAATGCCCTAAATGAATTGGGCTATGAAGATGATATCAAATTAAGACGTACTGACACATCCTTGCTACAAGAGGTCGATGCCTGGATAGATGAGCATGGAAAACTAAATTATATACGAATGAGAAAGACAAACCCCGCCCTATTCTCTGCTCTGACTAAGAAATTTGGATCTGTTAAGAAAGCTGCCGCACATTATGAAAGGCCCTATGAAGAAGTGCATCGCTCTTGGACAAGGGGACGGGTAATTGAGAAAATAAAAGACCGTTATAACAAAGACTTATCTTTGTTCTCTTCAGACATACGTAAGGAAGACCCGGCATTATTTACCCAGATAGGACATTATTTTAGGGCCGTAAAGACAGCTCTTAAAGCAGCGGGAATAAATGATGCGAAACTTTTAGCCGGCAAGAATAAATGGACCATGGAAGAATTCATCGAGGAATTAATTAACTATGCTGGTGAAAGCAAGGAAGTTAATGCGCAGCAATTGAGAAGCGACTATGGAGCATTAGCTAGAGCCTGTCCCAAATACTTTTCTACGACAAGGAAAGCAGTTGAATATGCTGGCTTGAAATATATTGGGCATGAACGTTGGACGGATGAAGAGGTCCTGCAAGAGTTAAAAGAAATCGCCAAGTCCGGGCCAATTATTCCACATGAAATTCTCGCCGATAATTCAGCTCTTTATTCTGCAGTAACAAAACGAGGTGGGTTTCATAAATTCTGTAACGATCATGATATTCCTTATGGTGGTTTAAAGGAATGGAATAAAAAAGAATTGGACTGGGAATTGAGACTATTTTATTCCCAACATAAAAAACCATTTTCCGACACCTTATTAAGGTATAACAACCAGGCACTTTATAATGCTGCAAAGCAGCACTATGAATCGATTGAAAATGCCGCTCGAAAAAATGCGATTCCCTTTGAACGACAAATACGTAAATGGACAGCACAAACAATCGGGCAAAGGTTAATCGAAATTCTTGAGGGTCATGAAATAGTCAACATAAGTACTATTCTTGAGGAAGATGCCTCACTCTATCATAAACTTAGCAAGTCCCATGGCAGTGTTAAAGATGCCATCATAGATTGTATAGAGCGTAATAATCTTTCTTGCAGATATAAATCAAGGCGGAATCCTCTTTGGACAAAAGAAAAAGTTATTCAAGATCTTCAAACCATGGCAATAGCCAAAAATGATATGAGATCAATAAAGATAAGACAGACAAACCCTAGCCTTTATTCAGCTTCAAGAAGGTGCTTTGGAACATATGCAATTGCTCTTGATGCTGCGGCGATTAAGCTCTGACAAATCATTCCTTTCCCATAAACTTATAGCTCATATTTTTACCAACAAAGAGAATGCTGGCAATCATCCAATATCGGGTTCGTTTACATAAAGGTACGCAACTCACCATAGGATTCTCTCTAAGTGTTTGATGATAAACACATCAGTGCAATATTTCACCTCCCATTTTATGAGACTTAAATCTGGATTTTTGGGAAGTTGTTTTTTCGACATACATCTTGATTACAACTTTTTCTATGGTGAGTTACGTACTTTTATGTAAGGAAACCCTAAATACCCAAACTTTCAAAACAGAAGCTACAGTGATTCTTTAAACTTTCCATAGTTACCATAATATCTGTATATTGCATTCCACAACCGTGGATATTTATTGATAATTTCTAGTCGGGTTGGAATATGTTTCAAAGTTTTAACCAATTCCTGATATTCCTCATTAATTCTTTTCTCATTCCATGAAACGTGAAGATTTTCAAATGGCAGACCAAAAGTTTTACATGCTTGTTCAAGATTTGTTAATTGCTTTACAATTGCTTGGATCAGTGAATCCGATTCACCATGTACTAATTTATATGTCAATGTGCCATGTTTTTTATGCAGGTGTATCAATTCCTCTTGAATGTCTTCTATTGTACGTTTCATTCGTTTTCTTATTTTGGAGTAATCATACCCGAAATGTTCTAATGTAGCCTTCCATGATCCATATTTCTCCCTTGCTGTTGTATACAGGGATGAAAAGTTTTTATTAACATAACTATCTGATAAATCGGGTAATTTTCTGAGTTCGAAGCCAATTTTTTTCTCAGTCCATTTAGTGATAGGATTATATTCAAGCCCACTCACTTGCATCATTTTTGCGAACGATCCAAAAGATCGACTTGATGTTCTATAAAAGGAAGGATATTTATCTTCTACCCATTGAGAAGTAAGGGGCTTATTTGAAATCTGTGATATGTGTTTTAGTTTATTTAGTATTTCTTTTTTGCTACCCCAGCCTTCAAATTCATCGAGAGTTTTCCTATTCTTTTTCCTGAGAGCGTTTGATGTTTTCAACCTTGTTGCTGGACTAGTAAGGTAGATTACATTGAATTCCTTTTTGTATTCTTTCTGAGCCATCCCATGTACGACATAAATGTGGCGGCCTAAAGCTTTATACTCTTGTCCACATATTTGGCAGGTGATATATTTCTCTAATAATTTGGGCATCTTAAAATACTTTATAGTTCATATTTAAATCAATATAGTTTTTATTTTATCGAAGAGATCTTGTACAGAATAGTCATATGGTTGCGCTAAAATACGTCGCGGATTTTTACGAAGCATTATTTAGTTTCCTTCTTTTTCTTTAATTATTTGTTCAAGATAATCAATTCTATTTTCAAGTCCAATGATTTTATCTCTTTGATAAACGCTCTTAACGCTGCAGGGCTACCATTGCTTAGGATACCTGCAAAAAGAGATTATGATGTGGAAGACTTGAGAAATAGTATAGAGTCCTTTAACTCTTAAAATACCTATAGCTACCCGAGCCCTATCCTTTTCAAATATTTATTTATCCGTCAATTCACTTTCAAAGCAGGCTTTCAACAATTTAGCCCTGGGCTTTTTATTTTGATTGAGGCTTTTAAGCTGACTAAGAAAAATCCTCAAAAGCTCATGCATGTCATAACCTAAGCGGGTATGAGGAACCCCAGAGCAGTCAACCCAGGGGAAATTAGCATGGGCAATAATTTCAACATCTACCCCTGCATCAAGTATTCCCGCCATAGCAAAATCAACAATATTATCATCATAGATTATCAGGGCATCTGGATGTTTAGCATTTTTATCAAACATATATCGAATGATATTCTTCCCCCATTCCGGCTGATCAAGCGATACTGCCTGCTGAAAATGATAGGGGCAGGATATGCCAGCTTTCTTTAACCGAGACAATAATGGCGTCAGGTCATTTCCTAGATGAGATAGAATTGCTGTTGAGCTGCATTTCGTTTCCTTAAGGTGCTTGATTGCTTTTTCAGAAAAGCTTTCTTCATCCAAACTTACGTAAGCCAAGTCCTTATTCCAATTGGGGTTTCTGGAAAAGGCCACGCGAGCTAAACCGGGATGATCCAATATCGTTGTACCTTTTAAATGATGGGGTAAATTAGTAAACATAAGTCCTGCTAGGCACTCATTCTCTATGTCATCTAGAAGTCTTTGGTAATCCGCTCCGGGTGATTCCAGATTAATCCCTGTATACGTATCGATAGTAATTCCCTGTTTGTCTGAAACGGATTGCGCCGCATCAGATAAATGCCTCCAGTATTGCCCCCAGTTCTCCCAGTCCTCAAAAAAGATAAGTGCATAATGACAGAGATGTGGTGGTTTTTGACTAACAAAGGTACCGCCTCGCCCTTTTGATTCGATGAATCCGTCACCTTCTAAGTTGGCAAGAACGAGTTGTACTGTAGCAAGACTGGTTCTATGCGATCTGATAAGCTCTCTGCGGGTTGGAAGTCGGGAGCCAGGGGACCACTCACCAGAGATTATTTTCCCGCGTAATTTCTCGATGAGAAAGCCGGTACGAACAGGTTTACGCCTTTTTTTCATTTAATCCCTATGCCATATATTTGTTGAGCATAAGGAATTTAACCGACAGTTTAGTTCTTACAAGTGACGGTTTTAATCTATTGTAATCAAATTTTTATTTTTAGCGCCACGTGATCATCAAGCGCTGTAATTCTTGTTTGTTTTAACTTATTAGCAAATCGGCTATCCCTCAATAGAATCCGTGAGCCGCCTGTCAATTCCCACAATTGTTTAGCACCCGGACTATCGCTATATCGTTCATTAGCCTGAACTCTCGATGTATAAGAAAGAATTGATTGTATCTCCCCTGCCCCATCATATGTATAAACCTCATATACGACCAGTGCTAGTATCTCCTTAAATCCCATTGTCCCTTTTCCTCACCAGTTTTTATTATAATTTTACCACAAATTTTATGTTAAATGAACTAACAAGTATAAATTAAAGGATATTACAATAAACATCATGGTAATCCATACGGCGGGCCATGCGACCATCATCCCAAATGATATGAAATCGGCCGTTTTTGAATTGGACTTCAGAAAATCGTTCGCCATTTATACTGCAAACTTGATAGTGGTGCACCGCACTTTTTCTAAAGCTTAAATCCCCTGCCCTGATCATTTCCATCTTTTTTCTTCCCCTTGTTTAATTTACTCTCGTCCATTTTTTTTATGCTATTTTTTATAGCTTCAGATGTAATATCACTAAAGTCTAATTCCTGAGATTCTTTTTTCTTCTCCTTCAACTTTAATTTACTTTCATCCATTTCTTCCACGCCATTTTTTATAGCTTCAGATGTAACATAGCTAAAGTCGATATTCCCGGAGTCTAATTCTTGAGATTCTTTTTTGTTCGTCTTTTCTAATTTATTTTTCGCAGCCGAGTCTTTTTCTGAATTGCCAGATACGGTTATTTTTCTCAACGTCTCTTCAAGTGTTTCCTTTGGATCAACAGGATTTTTTTGAGACATAGGTTTATTTTCCTGCACCATAAGTAGTTCTTTCTCTTCTATTTTAATTCGTCTGGTGATGGATTGTATCGCCCGTATAAATTTCTCTAAATTATTACTTTTAGCATATTCTTTTTTCGCATGCTGGAATGTATTACGCTTCTTTTTATTATGCAACATTTCAGAAATAGCGGCTGAACTTGATACAATTAATCGTTGATCCACCTTTTTATCTATGATCCGCTGGTCCAAAGAATCACGTTGGTATTTGAGATCTTTCAGTTGACTCATTGCTTGATCCCGGATCGTTTCGACGAGATCATATTTTGCTTTATTGATTCCTTTAAGGGAATTTATTTGCTTCTGCAATTCTGCACGTTCGATACCCACTTTTAGATTTGTGGAGCGATGAATGAGTTTGCTGGCTTTTCCAAGAAGGCCCTTGGGCCGCAAACGATATGGCAACGGTTTTTTCTTCTTGAGATCCTTCATTTCTAGAAACAATTGATGGATCTTTTCAGTATTAACTGTTTTCTCCAGGAGAATTTTCTGGCGCATATTTTCGAACTCTTCGTAGACAGTAGATATATTTATTTTGAGATCTTTCTTAGCCTGATAGAGCCCATTTAGTTCATCCTCGATACGAATAAAATTCCGAACGATTGGCTCGGAGCTTTTTGTGTAGGTCTTTTTAAGTTCCTTCTCCATGCCGATACGTGCATCGATTTGTATCTTTTCTGCCAGGTACTTACGAATTTTCAGTTCTTGTTTCCGGGCGCACTCTTTGATAAACTCAATGTGATTTTCTTGCTCATATGGGCGCATTGTTTTACTTGCTAAAGGCTGCGAACATGCAATATGTTTACCAGCCTTTGTACGATTATGAAGAAAAATATGCAGGTGCCGGTTGTCGGTATCGTGATGAATACCGAAGGCATAACCGATTTCATCGTTGGCATGATACTGCTTTTGAAATTGTTTCATGATGCGTTTTACGGGTTTAGCCAGGACGTAATCCATATTGGCTCCGGACTTTTCTATATCGTCCATCAGTTCATTTGAGAGTGAGAATAACAAATGATGGCCATATGCCCCACGATATGTATTGTGCAGGTTACTGTGATCAACCACAATCTGTTTAATCTCTTTACGGCAGAGTTCCTTATCCAGTTTCTCAGGAGCGGTTGAATATTTATCGACAAGCTTATCACGAAAAAATCCGGCCGCAAAGATACGACCGAAGGTCTCTTCCTTGGCGAAGTAGTCGAGACTTTTTTCGATATTATCGAGACGTATTTGATAATCATTATCCCCCATTTCGCTTTTGACCTTGATGGAAAATTTAGAGGTTTCGCTCAGGTAATCGATATAGGGATTCTTGAGGGTGGAGATTTTTTTAAACAGTATATCGCTCATAGAAGATCAGTATCCATGCCTTGGAGCAACGATTCAATACTCGACAAACGAGATCGTATATCCTCGCTATAGTCAAAATTAGTCTGCTGGAAGATGTAATTGTCATAGAGCAGGTCTATAGCCTGTTCCATGCGTTCATGCGCATCAAACTGCTTATTGCTCATAGCGACCAGTTTATTCCAACTCACTTCATTGATGCGTATACGATGTTCTTTCATCCCTACTCCTTTCTTTTCACCAGAGGCCTGTCCGTGGGTGATATTATATGCCATTTATTGACGAATGTCAAGTGAAAACCCAGTTTCACTATCCTGCTACCTTCGATTTTTGTTTCGTATGCAACACCCATCCTAATTTAAACGTCATCGTTGCATTAAAAATCGACTCCATTCCTAATGACAAAAAGGGTCGAGAATCGTGGGGCTTAAAATCTCCTGATTTGAAGTCACCTGGGATGAAGTCGAACCTTTTTGGCCGACTATCTTGATTTGTCTTTGGGAATTATTTAGCTAAAAAGTGAATCTCACTGGATGAAACTTGTGAATTTAGTTCGTTCATCTTTTCTCGTACAATAATTCTGTTTGCTTCCGCTCTTGTGAAAAAGTTATTATGGTCCCTGGGCAATGAACGAGAATGGGTCGTAAGTCACTCGTCGGAGAAATTGAGTGATCCCCTCATAAAATTATGAGGCAGATCACTAAGAGATCGTAAAGAACTTTTTCATTTCTGTGGAAGTAACATTTAATCTTTTTACTAAATCCCCTCCCCTATTTTAGTTATTCAATTAACCAGGTATTTTTATGGAGGGCAGTTTATATATAAACTAAAAAAATGACTTGGATTGATTTTTAAAGGAGGCAATTCTGTATAATTTATTCGCTTCGAGCGGCTAATAAATTGGTGATTTTGCCGGGTTTGAATTGTTGTTGTTGTTTGACGGATCGAAATGAAATGAGATTGGTCATCTTAATTTTTCTTGAAGGCGGGTTGCAATAAAATGGAAATTGGCCTTCTCTTTTTTGTCTTTTAAGATCCAAGATTAAAGCCTTTAGGCTGACTGGATCATCGCAGTTTTTATAAATACATTTAGCTAAAAAGTGAATCTCACTACAATTTTAAGAATGAATTTAAGTTCGTTCAGCTTTTCTCGTCCAATGTAATTTTTTTTGGCTCTTTGAGTAAAAAGACCTAGATGAACAATATTTATTGACATCCTATCCCTTCCATTTTATAATGAGAGAATCTAAATATTTGCCGCCCCAGGAAAAGGAAATAATTTGAGCTTTTATCTATTCTTGTTTCAGAATTTTGTCGGATATTTTTGACGATTTGAAATGAAATGAGAATGGTCAGTTTGATTTTTTCATGAAGGCGGGTTGCAATAAAATGGAAATTGGCCTTCTATATTTTTTGTCTTTTATGATCAGTGTTAAGCCTTTAGGCTGACTGGAGCATCGCAGTTTTTATAAATACATTTAGCTAAAAAGTGAATTCAGACATTTCTCTGAGATGATTATTCGTCCCAGTTATTCGTATATGGTTTATCATTAAATCGCAAAGAATTTATAAACTCAGCAAATGTTAATATATCGCCATTAATTAAAGATCTTGTTAAACTGTTGATATAAATATTCGAGGAATGCGAAGGTATTGTTAGCAAGGAATATGAATGGCTGGCAAGAAAGTAATTCAGGAATATTCTCGCCATTAATCCGTTTCCAGATGCCCATGGTTCAATATATGAAATTCCAAAATGGGCCAGCACAGCAATCGTATATGGATGTGACTTGTGACTCTCAGACATTAAAAGAACATAACGATCTAAACAGTTTTTAATTTCTGCTGGATCAGTAGGAATATAATCACCACATGTTCGAACTGGTGTTTGGCGAAGTGAATTAGCGAATGGATTTTTCCAAGATTTCAAATTAAACTCTATCCTAGGTGAATTACTCAATACTTCCTTTTTTAATTGCATGTAGAGTTGTTCTAATTTTGTATTCTCTTTAGAAGAAATATCACAATCTCTCTTTTCTAATGCTAAATTATTGAGCAAGTCATTTTCAATAATAACTGCTGTATTTTTTATTTTTGTTGAACCCTTTTTCGCGAATGGAATTTCTTTACTGTTAAAGTAAGTATCTAAAAGGGGCAAATATTCGTTCCATAAAATTTCAAGTTGTCGGGCTGGACTACCCCCTGACCGTGTTGGCTTATTAATTAAATAAGAACCCAATCGCTGACTGGCACTTGGTAATGAATTCTCTCGATGAAATGCCTTTATATCTTTATATATCTTTTTATCTGAAAGCAGAACTCTTACTTCTTTTTCATAATTCCTAAGTTTATCTTTTGTAGCCAGGTGATTAATTACATGTTCCGGTGGCAAACAATATAAACCCTGGGATAAAACTGCATTCTTGTATTGATTACTGTTGTATATTACCAACTGGCAATTTCCAAAAGCCAAATCCACAAGGGCAGTACTTTTGCTCCCGGTGTAAATATGAATCTTTCCTTGGAGTGATTGGTTCGATCGGGTATGAAGAATTAAAGATTCCATAGGACCTAGACAATAATTAGTATCAAAGCGGCCCTCTAAATAGTTTTTAAGAAAAGTAAGCATGTTATTTTGCCAGTATTGTTCTTTATGAATCTCATCACAAAAAATATACCACCCACGAGTAATCTCATGAAGAAATCCAATATTGCGTAATATTGTAACATGTCTTGCAGAAAGACTATTACCCAGTATTACACCTGATCCTATAACAAGTTCCCTGGCCTTAGAAAGTGCTTTGAGTTCTTTTGTCTTCACAATTATCCTGTATGTATATTACTGATGGCAACACTCTAGCTTCTAATAGGGTGTTCTGATAGGGTGAGCTTGTCTTTTTATTTCAAATTAAGATGGTCTCTAAGATCATAAATTGTATCTATGATTATAAAAGAAAAACAACTCCGTCATTTTCTCAAGGAAAAGAAATGCGTTGTTTAATAAGTTTAATAAGTTTAAAAGGTTTAATAAGTTTAGAGGTGGAAGGACTTATCTATAAGCCTCTAAATTAGAGCATCTTACAGATCTTGAAATTGATTAGACCTGTATGATTGAGGGCTCTGTCTGTGTAATTGAGGGGGAAGGCTGTATCCTTGGGGGTTCTATCTGTATAATTGAGGGTTCAATCTATATAATTGAGGGATAAGTATAAATCTTTAATAATAAATAACTTATATATATCTTGAGGGCTCTGTCTGTGTAATTGAGGGTATATCCGACCAATTTAAATTCCATCGAGGACAACTCCAGATTCCTTGAACTTAAGGAACGTGGTACTTTTCGCAAAAGTCAGAGCATTACTAGCACTCCCCGACCACTTGAACTTAAGGCACACGCAAAAGCCATCGATGAGCGACCAAACACATTCGCGAGGGGAAGCCGCCATGACTTGAACTTGCCGCACATTTCTTATTTAATTACCCTTGTATTTATTTTACCGCTAAGTTAATATAAGACTTATTGAAGGAGTATGACTTAACGTTGTAGGAGGCGAATAAGTCAGTGATAAAAGAATTTGTCGATGGAGGTTGGCAGCGTGAAAAAACATGATGAGCTTGAAAAACGTATATTTCAGTCTAACACACTAGTGTTAGCAAAATCAAAGCTTTCTTTGAATGAAAAAAAAGTATTGCTTTGTATGATCGCAGAACTAAAGAGAGATGACATTGAATTTCGCCGCTTTCTTATACCGATGCGGAAGCTAATAGCTCTTATTGGTTTAGATAAATCAAAAAGCGCGTATTCACGCATTCGTAAAATAGTAAAAGATTTAAATACAGCACCTTTATACATTCCCGCGGAAGATATTGATGCAACATGGGTAGCTGCTGCAAAATATCACCGTTACGGTGATTATAAGGGATTGGTTGAATTTGAATTTGCAGAAATGTTAATGCCTTATTTACTAGGCTTGGTAGATGGCAATTATAATAAATATTTTTTGAAATATGCAATGGCACTTCATAGCTCCCCTGCAATAGGAATATACGAACTCATGAAAGTGCACGATTGGAAAAAAATGCCTATAAGAATATCCATGTACGACTTACGAGATCATTTAAACATGCATGGCAAGTATCTAGATTTTGGGCAATTTCGCCGAGTTCTTGATTCTGTTGCTAAGGATATTAATCAAAATACAGACCTCACAATTGAGTATGATGTAGAAAAAATAGTACAAACGGTGTCCTACATTCACTTCTCCTGCAGAAAGAAAATCTCAATAAAAGCTATAAATACCGACATTCTCAGTGATTATTTTCCTGAACTCAAAGCCCGGAACATTCTCAAGGCGTCCTGGAAGAATCTTGATCCAAGTATTCGTGATGAGGTAAAACTGCGCTATACCGACTTTGATGAATATATTAAAGAAAAGATTTCAATTCTCGATTCCCAAGTAAGCGGGTCAATCAAACACCCTGGACGGTGGCTTTTTTCAGCAATTTCCAATAATTTTGAAGCGGACCTCCCTCCCCTACCCCAGGAGAAAGACCAAATAAATTCTAAAATTCAAGAAAAAGTCCAAGGGCTTCAGGAACAGATCACCCACCTAGTCAAAGAACATGATGGACACGAACTTCTCGTTGTTGAAAGCATCGTAACCGATGCCCCAGGGGAACTTGATTTCATGCTCGAAGCGGAAGGCTATATAAAACAACTTTACGACCACAAACACACACCTTTGGAGAACTTCATTTCTGGAGGGGCCCTGATTCGATCATTTGTGCTTGATCGAATCAAAGGAATCTACCCGCTTGAATTTTCAGAGAAGAGCCAGGTCCTTGAAATTGAGATGGCCAAGATCTACAAAGAAATAGATCACTTGCAACAAGGTGAACTGTTTGAGGAAACTAAATAAGAAATAATTTGCAAGGGGACTTTCCCCTTGGACCCCGCTTAGAATATCAAAATAGGGAAAGTTATTTACGCCCTCCTAGACAATGAATCAATAGATTGATTTCATTGGCTTCATTTTTCCGACGAGTGACTTACGACCCATTCTTAAAATGAATAGAGGCCATAATAACTTTACTTTAAATAAAGAGTGATCAGCATAGTGCTATTTTCTTGGGGGCTTAGCGCCCGCCCCCAAACCCCAGACGCTCCCCACCAAAAGAAAGAACCCCATGAATATTATCAGCTCAATAACTTACAGGTTATCAAAAGGACTATTTAAGTTACCGAAATTCTTATTGGATACATCTGTATAAATCATCGTCGTTTTAACGTCATTATGTCCAAGTAGTTCCTGAATTGTGCGAATGTCTGTTCCACCCTCAATCAGATGTGTTGCGAAGCTGTGCCTCAAGACATGGCAACCAACTTTCTTGGGAATCTTATTCTTAGTCGCTGCTTCCTTTAACTGCTTTTGCACATGTTTACCATGTAAATGATGTCGATTTAATACTTTAGACCTGGGATCAGTTGATATATATTGTGCAGGAAAGGCATATTGCCAATGCCATTCATATGGACAATCGGGGTATTTAATGGCTAGAGAAAATGGAATATTGCTTTTTCCCACTTTATTTTTAAGATCCTCCTCATGTATTTTTTTCACAAGCTCCAGCTGTTTTTTCATTGGTTCGACAAGTTGTTTTGAAAATATTGTGACTCTATCCTTATTTCCTTTTCCAGAGCGTACGACAATTGAATTATTATCAAAATCAAAATCTTGTACTCTTAAGCTCAAGCATTCCACTTGGCGTAAACCAGCCGAGTACATCAGCTGTGCTATCAGTTTAGGTACCCCTGACATATCATCGAAGATAAGCCTTAATTCTTTCATCGTTAATACAACGGGTAATCGCCTCGTCTTCTTTGCTCTGACTGTGTTTGCAATGTCTTCGAGGTCTTTGTAAAAGGTATAGCGAAACAAAAAGAGAAGTGCATTAAATGCCTGATTCTGGGTCGCAGCTGCAACATTCCTATTAATGGCTAGATAGCTCAGATATTGCTTAACAGATTGAGAGTCAACTTCATTCGGCTTTTTGTCGATGTATCTAGCGAATCGTGTTATCCATTGAGTGTATGTTTTTTCTGTGCTATACGAATAATGTTTCATGCGGATGATACGGCGAACATTATTAAGGACATCATCCCAATTTGTAAAAGTTTGTTCAACAGACTCCCCTGTTACCATAGGGACATAGACTCTCAGGTATAAGTGTATCGCATGACTCGCCTGCCTTAACTGCCACTCTGGTATACCATTTTCTCGGTGCTTGTCTAAAAATGCCTCTTCAGTATCCGTACTCATCTTAGTTAAATCACGTTTACAATAATTTATAAATTTGGATGCCCATCTCACATAATAGGGTCTGTGTTTTTTCAGAAGGCAGGATTGTTTGGTAATAAACTCTTCGAATTTTAATCTAGCCATGCTCAACTCCATTTAAAATTGGCTGACGTTGAATGGGGGGAATTCTTCCGCAAAAGTGTCACTTTTTACCAAAATGAATATTGAAGTGACCAGCATCAGCCCTGGGGGGCGGAGCAACCCTGTGCGGGGGTGTTCATACCCAATAAAGGCCTTTTTTATAACATAAGTGTAAGAAATCACCATTCTTTGGAGCTTTAGAAAGTGATTTTAGTGCTTTTGGAGTGTAGAAATTTCATCAAAAACCCAGGAT
>JABSQK010000718.1 GCA_013215875.1 Lentisphaeria bacterium | reverse complement strand
CACGACGTCAATATATCGAAAAATACGCAGAAACTGTTAAAGACTTGGATATATAAGGAATAAGAAATGGATATTATAGACGAAGATGATTCGAATGCTGGAAGTTTTGAGCCGGTAAATATTGAAGATATCATGCACACTGCTTATTTGCAGTACTCATTGAGTGTAAATGTGGGCCGGGCCATTCCGGATGTACGCGATGGATTGAAGCCCGTAAACCGCAGAATTCTTTATGCTATGCGCCAGCAAGGACTTCGCCATACGCATGCCTTTGCAAAATGCGCTATGGTTGTCGGTGAAGTTATGGGTCGTTATCATCCCCATGGTGATAGTGCAATTTATGATACACTGGTTCGTATGGCTCAGGATTTTTCCATGCGCCACCCGCTTATATGGGGGCAGGGAAACTTTGGTAGTATCGACGGTGATCCGCCAGCGGCCTACCGTTATACTGAATGTAAAATGCAGCGTCTTGCCGAAGAACTCCTGCAGGATCTCGAAAAAGAGACAGTTGACTTTATTCCAAATTATGATGACAGTGTGCGAGAACCATCTGTACTTCCTGCTGGTTATCCCAATCTCCTTGTTAATGGATCTACCGGTATTGGTGTGGGAATGGCAACGAGTATTCCGCCACACAATCTCGGCGAAGTTATCGATGCCACAATTGAAGTGATTGACAATCCTGCCTGCACTGTGATCGATCTCATGCAACACATAAAAGGCCCCGACCTGCCAACAGGTGCGACTATCATGGGTCTTACAAATATTAAAAGGCTTTACGAAACTGGCCGTGGTGGTTATACCGTGCGCGGTAAGGCAACCATTGAAGAAACAAAAACCGGTGGTGAGCGCATCGTCGTTACAGAAATACCCTATGCCCTAAATAAGGAAAACCTGGTTAAACGCATTGCCGAACTGGTGAATGATAAGGTCATCCCGGGTATTTCTAACATACAGGATTTATCGAGCAGCCGGGTTGGAATCAAGATTGTCATCGATGTGAAAAAGAATGCCATGGCCAATGTTGTGCTGAATCAGCTCTACAAACATTCGCAATTGCAAACCGGTTATGGTGGCCAATTTCTTGTTGTAGATAAGAATCGTCCGAAAACACTCAATCTGAAGCAAATGCTTCAAGCCTTTATCGATCATCGCTTTGAAGTTATCACCCGTCGTAGTAAATATGAATTAGCTAAAGCCGAGCAACGGGCCCATATCCTCGAAGGACTATTGGTCGCCGTAGATAATATCGATGAAATCGTTGCGATGATTCGCGCCTCTCGTACACGCGAAGAAGCAACGGAGAAACTGGGTACACGCTGGGATTTAACCAAAGCCCAATGTGCCGCAATTCTCGACATGCGCCTGCATCAGTTAACCGGCCTGGCTCGGGAAGAACTGCAAAAAGAATTTGATGAGCTCATGATTCAAATTGAATACCTCAGAGACCTGCTTGCTCATCGCGATAAACTTATGACTGTCGTAAAAGACGAACTCATGATAATCAGAGACAAATATGCCAATGAGCGCCGTACCGAAATTATCGCAGGTGAAAATGAGATTAGCATTGAAGATCTTATCAAAAAAGAGATTTGTGCAATCACTGTATCGAATACCGGTTATGTGAAACGCCTCTCTGTTGATAATTTCCGTGCCCAGCATCGTGGTGGAAAAGGTGTGGTTGGTATGCAAACAAAAGAGGGCGACTATGTTCAGCATCTCTTTACTGCAATGACCCATGACTATGTGCTTATCTTCACTGATAAAGGAAAAATGCATTGGCTCAAAGCATACGAAATACCCGAAGCCCAACGTACATCTCGCGGCAAAGCGATTGTCAATCTGCTCGAAATCGAAACAGATGAAGAAATTCGTGCCATCCTTACTGTTAGCGAAGTGGATGTCGATGACCAGTATCTCGTCTTTGCAACTAAAAAAGGCTACATCAAGAAAACCCGTTTGAGTGAGTTTAAGAAATTGCGCCGCAAAGGAATCAAAGCAATTATCATCGGCGACGATGATCAGCTCATCGATGTAAAACTCGCGGATGATGAAAACCAGTTCATGGTATTTAGTACAAATGGAATGGCCTGCCGCTTCAAGGGCACGGATGTTCGCGCCATGGGACGGAATACCCGAGGTGTTACTGCGATGCGACTGAAGACTGAATCTGATTCAGTAGTCGCAATGGCAATTGTTGTTCCAAGTACTGACCTTTTGAAAATTACCGAACTCGGTATGGGCAAACGCAGTAACATTGGCACGGGCGATGCTCAGATCGATAAAGGATCCGGCTATCGCTTAACCCGTCGCGGCGGTAAAGGTGTCACCAGTATCAAACTGAAAGAAAACGATGCAGTTGTTGCTTCATTGCGAATCCAGTCAGGTGACGAAATAATGATCATCACGGAGAAAGGACAAATCGTCCGCATGAAGACCGATGAGATTCGTACAATCGGCCGTACATCCCAGGGTGTCAAAGTCATGAACCTTAAAAAGGATGATAAGATTATTAGTATCACTCTTATCGATGAAATGGTTGATGAGATCAAGATGAAATGCCTCGACAAAGAGGGCCTTGAGCACTTCGAAGTCGATGGCCTTTACATTTTGAATGGCGAAATAGATGAAGAGTCTGAAACCATCAAGGTGCAAAATGCCAATGGCGACGTTGTTGATGTACCTAAATCTCAATTTGAAATTATCATTCCAGTGGAAGACGTTGAAGAGAGTACTCCTGAAGCGACTGAAGCGACGAGCGATGCCTCTACTGAAGATGCGACTGAAGATGACGCAGATGAAGATGATGCGGAAGCAGATGATGCGGAAGCAGATGATGCGGGTGAAGATGATGCGGGTGAAGATGATGCGGACGCAGATGATGCGGACGCAGATGACGCGGAAGAAGATGACGCGAACGATGACGACTAATCCGTAGTCGTTCGTAATAAAAATTTAAGCAGGATTTCTTAACTGAAATCCTGCTTTTTTTGTGTACAGGTGATTCATCAGCCCTATTAAATTTAGTATTATTTTGAGCGATTATGAGACTAGGTAAAAGCGTCGTTATCTTCATTCACGACTCACTTTTACTATTGAAAAAAAACTTTTTTAGTTTTAATATAATAAACAAGCTCTCTATTCGTTAAGTGATTGTATCACCATTAAAAAAAAGGTTTATATTAGACTATGAGTAATAGGCATGTCATACACATACTTGAAGCCACTGCCAGTGGTGCGCGTAAACACGTTCGCTACATTACCCGTAGTTTGATAAACAATGATTTTCGGGTGGATCTCATCCTGTCCACAAAACGTGCCGACCCAGACTTTTTCGAAAAGGACCTAGACGTATATAAACGACTGGGTTGCCGGGTTTATATGGTAGACATGGAGCGCGATGCTTGTATGGCAGACCGTAAGGCAATCAAGGAGGTGCGTAAAATCCTCACAGATGAACAACCCTCAATTGTTCACAGCCATTGTGGTAAAGCCGGATTTATTAGCCGCATGGCGATAAAGAAGATGAAGGAAAAACCGGCGATTGTGCATACCCCGCACTCTTATTACTTCCAGAATTTTAACGGCCTTATGCAGAGTTTGTCAATTAGTTTTGAGCGCTACTTAGGTGGTAATATTTTCTGTATTTCAGATGCGGAATACGAGATGGTAAAATTGCTTGATTTGAGCCGTAATGGCAATTTGTATAAAGGATTAAATGGCCTGCCTATAAATTTTAAAAATAAACTTATGCTACGGGAGCAATCGCGTGAAGAGCTTAAACTTTCCCCAAACCAAATCGCCATCGGTGTATTTGCGCGGCTGGTAAAACGCAAAGGTCATCAATGGTTGCTGCAGTCTATCGCAACACTTACCGTTAAGGAAAAACAGAAAATAAAAATTTTACTGTTTGGTGATGGTGAAGAAAAAGCCAGTTTGATAAAGCTGGCGGAAGAGCTCAATATTAGTCATATTATCGAATTTAAAGGCTATGTGCCAAAAGCTGAACAACTACTGCACGGTTTGGATGTTTGCATTCTGCCTTCCCTCTACGAAGGTCTATCTTACAATCTACTGGAAACACTTGCAGCAGGCGTTCCTCTAATTGCTTCAGATATTCCGGCAAACCGGTTTAATCTGGATAACTGCCCAATTCAATATGCCGCTGTAGATGATAAAAAAATGCTGGCAGACCTCATACGGCGTCTAATAGATGCGCCGGAATGGCGGGAAGAAATCGGTGAACAAAGTTCGGAATGGGTATTTAAACATTTCACTCTGGAAGAACAAGTCAGGCAACTTTTAATTTGCTACCGTAAAGTTGCAAATTTGAATTAAGCTCTTTTTTTACGAAAAATTTTATAGATAATAAAGATGGGTAAAAAAATCACTATGAAAATTGCTGCAAGAGCTCCCACACAAAAAATAATTAACTGCAGATCTGCATTGGTATAAGAAAAAGATTTTTGAATTCGTTTATAGTCCTTACGAACATGCACTTGTTTTTCGGAGGCAATAATGGCCAGCTGGTAATCGTTATTCCCTTTATTAAAACTGATAATTTCATAATAACCTGTATTATTAAATCCACGTGTTTTATAGGCGTCCTTACCCATAAACTTGGATTTTGTCGTCTCTTCATTTTTAATTGATTGAGATTTAATATATTTCTTATAAAATTCATGCTTTTTGAAATTGCTTCTATTTAAGTCATTCGCTTCCTTTGTCGAGCGTACAGATAAAAGAACGACATATTCATCCTTCTCTAAATATCCCGTATGAATATACTTGCCCTCCAGCCATTGACTGCTTTTCACTTTGCTGACCGAACACGCTTCTTTTTCAAAATCAATCGTTGATGAACGATCACCTGAGAGTTTCTTTTCAACCCCCCTGAAAAAGCTTTTTCTTTGAGACTTACTGATTATCTGTGGCGGAGCTTTCTCTTCTTCGTCTTCCTCTT
>JABSQK010000717.1 GCA_013215875.1 Lentisphaeria bacterium | reverse complement strand
TTTCATTGGGATGGACAGATTTACAGTGTAGCTATCACTCGAGCCGATAATCTTGATAGATGCCTCTTTCGCTGTAAGAATGCGTACTTGGTCAAAGCTGGTTGTACCGCCTGCAGGCGTTGTAACACTCCAGGCTTCTCCAGGCTTGGCATTGGGAGCTATAGAACGATAAAGCACTGCAACAGGTTTGCCTTTAACCTGTGTGACCAATATGCGAATATCGCCTTCTAACGGTTTTTTACGATTGGGATCTGCATCCGGATTGAGTGCAAGTTTGACATCCACAGCAGACCCAGTTTTGAAGTAGCGGCGGAAATCGTCGCCAAGATTTCTTAGTGGTCCACAGCCGATAATTGTCCACTGAAATAATAATTTCTCTGCGCTATAGCCCATTTTGAATTTACTGAGTTTAAGCTGTGCGAACTCCATGTCCAATTCAGTAAATGTTTTAACTGGTGATGCTGCGATGATTTTTGGTTCTGGATAGATAGAGCGTGTATACCAATCTACAGGCGGTGTCGCTGCATCTTTTAGATCAATGTAGAGAGAAGCATTTCCCAAATGACAGATTTTTTGTTCAGCAGGTTCTGTTTCTAGTATTTCGATGCGAATTGCCTGTGTAGGAGGCGTTTCAAATGTGATGACCATTTCATTTCTTCTATTGACTTTAAATTTA
The DNA here is from genome assembly GCA_013215875.1 of Lentisphaeria bacterium. Lineage (GTDB taxonomy): Bacteria > Verrucomicrobiota > Lentisphaeria > JABSQK01 > JABSQK01 > JABSQK01. The sequence goes on along the minus strand of JABSQK010000717.1, from coordinate 1,204 downwards.
TGGATCACTTTATAGTCAATAATTTTCCAGGCCTCTTGTTTTGCAATGGCCGGGTTTAAATCTTTGCTGCCAATGAATCTATAAAGTTCAAATTTTCCAATGTTTGAGGTAAATCGTAACGCGATAGGCGCTTCTTTTTTTTTGAAGACAAAATTAAACCAGGACGGTTTTTGAGGGGTGATTTTCAGGCGTGAAATAATTCCTGAATCATAATCCTTTCCGGCATTATGCCATGTGCCGCCCTTTTCTACTCGTTTTGGATTGCTTGCAAATGGTGTCACTTCGCCCTGTGCAATCGTATAAGGTGTCATGTTGAACAGGCGCTTTTTCACGAAGATCCATTTAACTACACGAGACTGTCCGTAAATACGGTTTTCATAATATAGCATCGCCCGGGTTTTGAAACCTAGGGGAAATGTGATTGCGTTAAATCGATCGAACTTGATATTTTCCCAGTGGTCATCATTATCCGGATCTCCCGGGTAAGGCGCGCTGGCTTTGAGGTATTTGAAAATAGATTCCTTACGCCACCAGTTTCTTTTATTAGTAGTAGCAAGCATATAACCGATGGGCATGGCTTTCTTAAATGCCAGCCGATAACGATAGCTGGTTCGTGACTTACCGCCCTTAGCAAAACCGCCAGACAAATTACAGTTTCTATTAGCAAGCAGATTCTGCAAACCTTTGAGAGCAAATTTCTTTTCTTCGAATTTAGCAGTGGTATCTTTTCCGGTCTTTTTAACGCGCATCCACACACCCGTATTTTTTAGATCAACATCTTTGATCTTAATTGCAGGTTCATAAGGATTGGCACCTGCATTCTGAAGCAATGGTTGAGGTTCTTGATGCGTGCAGTTCGTCAACAAAAAGATAGCAGAAAAAGTAAATGAATTTTTAAATATCGTCACCACAATGAATCCTTAAATTCAGTAAGCCTGGTCAATTCATAAAATCACGAGGCGCTACTAAATGGGACACTTTGTAGGAAGAGAAGTTCCGCTAGTCTCCGAAGATATCTTCGATGTCGTCATCGAGCACATCATCCGCTTGTTGATCACCCTCGGTGACACCCAGGTCGACATCTTCTTTAATTTTGATGAGGTCTGCTTTTCCGCGTATTGTTTTGAATACGACATGTCCCCAAAGGTTTGGATGCAAACGCGCTTCGGTCGGTTCATCGGTGACACCTACGGCCATTTTATTA
>JABSQK010000716.1 GCA_013215875.1 Lentisphaeria bacterium | reverse complement strand
TATTAAAATTTGCGAATCTTCATGAATTTAAGATTCCATCGTGTAATGATTTAAGCTCTCATCCGATTTTGAAAGCATCTTTTTAATAAAGGAAATGCAATCTTTGAATGGCTCAAACTCATTGGCGATGACCACAAGTGGATTATTTACCCGAACTTGATGAAACATGTGCATCATATTCATTTTCATATTCTTTATTTTCATGACGCCATTTTCGCGGACGATCACACCTTTAGATACGGCCAAATCATATATGCTTTCGAGTTCCTCAATGCTTTCTCCACAAATAATTTTGCCATAATCCTTATCCAATACGGGATGCAGGCGATACCGCTCAGGATACTTTTTAAGCTCCTGAATAGTCAAGAATACGATGCGGTTAAAGCGGCTTTCACTGACTTCACTTTCTTTGATATAACGCAGACTACTGCATACGATATGATCCAGATTTATACGTGCATGACGATAAATGTCAGACATGAAATCATTTGTCAATGAACGGGCGCCACGTTTCAATAGTAAGTTATTATTTTCGACAGATTTAAAGAAGGGGACCCAAGAACTGATAAACGAATAGCTTTTTAGGTAATTTTTTACAGGGATTGGTTCACCAAAATGTATATTAATATCGGTTTTATTTAAAAGAATATTTCCTTCCACCTGCAGTTCTTCATCGAGACGGGGCGAAATATCATCAAAAAACTTTGTAATGAGTTTACGAATAAAATTTTGCCCAGGTCGCAATGGGTAATAGGTAATCGTTGTGGGAATGACAACTGAGCAATCAGTGCTTAGGTCATCCGGCCCGCTGATATTAAAACGTTCTTCAAAGGCCCGGGCTTTTTTATCATTATTATTTTCCAGAAAAGATAAATAATCCTTTTTATAAATTTCGGATTTCATTGCCAGAGTCGCAGCACCCGTACGCGGCGGACCGATGCGTTCAGGGGTATTAATCATGAATTTACCCTTCTTAAAAATGCGTTTGCTTTTAACCATCGCACCCTCAGGATAAATAATCCAATCACTGCTACTGGTCATTAAGTCGTGCAAGATCATATCGTCACGTTTGGGTTCGTTAGTTGGCAATACGCCCATGCTCAACATGTAGTCTCCGATGGCACCACTGAAGAGCGTTTTATCGGCCAGGGAGCGTGGGTATTTCCCGGTTTGCTCATGTAAGACATATGGAAGGAACAGCGTTTCCGCCCGGGTGAAGTGATTCATTACGTACATGCAGGGATCTTTTCCCAGATTTTCAGTTCCGGTAACAGTGAGCCTTGCCTTCATTATTTTTTCAAGGATGCCAATCGCAAATTTTGTTTTAGCCAGATGCTCCGGTTCTTTATTCGTCATTCAAATCTTTTTCCATGGTAAACGTTTTATTCATCTCAAGGTTTTGCACTAAAAGTTCTGCAGGATGGAATCGTATGCCATGGAGATGTTCATTTTCTTTTAATTTAAGAATCACATTTTCCATTCCCAGGCTATCAGCATAGCGACAAATACCACCATGTATGGGTGGAAAGCCTGTGCCCATGATTAAAGCCATATCCAAATAGTCTGCATTTTTTACAATACCTTCTTTCAAGCACATTACAGCTTCATTTAACATTAACAAAAGGCAGCGGTCATGTATTTCCTGAGCTGAAATATCACGTTCATCGATTTGATTTTCCTGACGATAATTAAATACCAGGTCCTCAACATCCAGATTTACAGAGCGCTTTCCGTTTTTATAAACATAAAAGCCTCTACCCCCTTTTTTACCCAATAGCTTTTTCTGGGTGTAGAGCATGTCCAGTATGGGTGAAATTTTAGCACGTTCACCAAAGGCATCTTCAAGAACATTGCCAGCTTTATAGGCGACATCCAGCCCTATCTCATCTAGTAAAGCGAGCGGCCCCATCGGCATACCAAATGCCTCCAGGCATTCATCCACTTCTTTAATACTGGCTCCATCCACCAGTAAATTTACCGCCTCATTCAAATAGGGAAGCAATATACGGTTAACCAGAAAGCCCGGCGAACTTTTTACCACCACGGGTACTTTGCCGAGTGATTTTACAAAGTCGACTGTGCGAACAATTGTTTCATCCGAAGTATCTTTTCCGGGTATGACCTCCACCAGTGGCATGCGGCTGACAGGATTGAAAAAATGTATCCCGATAAAACGATCTTTATGGGTGAGCGCTTTTGCCATATCTTCAATTGCCAGCGTCGAGGTATTCGATGCAATAATGCAGTCTTTAGAAACATGCTGCTCAATTTCACTAAACACCTGGTGTTTGACAAGCAGATCTTCAAGCACTGCCTCTATCACCAGATTGCGATTTTTAAATCCACTGTAACTACAAGTAGCGCTTATTTTGTGCATCTTCATGGCATAGTCGTATTTATCCATGCGCTTCGTTTTTAGCCGGTACTGGTAATTTTTATGAATGGTTTGATAAGCCGTTTTAATGGCATCCCAATCCAGGTCTTTCATGCGCGTATCTATATTTGCTTTGCTAAATAACCAGGCGATAGACCCACCCATGACTCCTGCACCAACTACAGCGGCTGTCCCTATATTGCCTGGCAAATTTAGAGACTCGACGCCACTGTCTTTTTTGAGTCGCTCATTTATAAAAAAAAGTCGCATAAGATTGTGTGCTTCATCTGTATTTACCAGTTGAGCAAATTCATGGGATTCCACTTCCAGCCCATGGTCGATATCGTCTCCCCATGTTTCATTCACGACCTTCAGGGCTTTTAATGGCGCTTGATACAAGCCCTTGGTCTTTTTCTTAATATTTCGGCGAGCTATCGCAAACGTAATTTTACGACCGAGCCAGGATGATTTGAAAGCATCTATTAAAGGGTGAGGGTGCCGGTGCTGATAAATTGTCCACGGGCCATTTTCGGAAAGGATCAACTGCATGAATATGTTGACATTTTCATCAAGCATCTCCTGATGGAAACAGGCATCGACAAGGCCAATTTTATAGGCCTTTTGTGCGCCAATTGATTTTCCGCCCACAATAAGATTGAGCGATTTTTCCAGTCCCACAAGACGGGGCAAACGTTGTGTTCCACCAAAACCCGGGATAAAACCCAATTGTACTTCCGGTAAACCGAGCTGTGTTTTAGGATTATCTGTAGCAACACGATATTGACAGGCCAGTGCCAGTTCCAGACCGCCGCCGAGGCAGGCACCATCAATCACTGCTACAGTTGGAAATGGTAAATGACTCAGCTTGTCAAAGATTCGTTGGCCCATGCGCGATTTCATTTCAGCATTGTTATTCTTTTCCAAATCTTTTATTTCATTAATATCCGCACCGGCAAGAAAAATATCTTTCTTCTTACTGCTTATTGCCAGGGCCTTTATCGTTTTCGATTCAGCCAAACGATCCAGAAAATTTTCAAACTCATTCATCACCGCGAGGGTCAATTTATTGACTTTTTCACCTGGCAAATCAAATGACAGATAAGCGATATCTGATTCATCTACACGTAATTTTAATGCGTCTGACATTTCGATCTCCTATGCTGTTTCAAGCGCCAGTGCTGCACCCTGTCCACCACCAATACACATGGTGGCGAGGCCAAGCGGTACATCCTTGCGCTTCATTGATTTAAGTAAAGTTAATATCATGCGTGTGCCCGTCATACCAACGGGGTGCCCCAAAGCAATGGCACCCCCATTGATGTTTAATGCCTCACGGTCGATCTCTCCGATCTCCTTGTCACGATTCAAAAATTCCTTGGCAAAAGATTTACTGGCAAATGCTTTTTCATTGGCAATCACCTGTGCAGCAAATGCTTCATTCAGTTCTATCAATCCAAAGTCGTCAAATTCGATACCGGATTTATTCAGAAGTTTATTTGTGGCATAGACAGGTCCGAGTCCCATGCGCTCAGGCTCCAGTCCGGCGTAGGCATAGTCCCTTAAAAAACCAAGAGGTGTATAGCCCAGTTCCTTAGCCTTTTCCTCACTCATTAGCAGCAGAGCTGCAGCACCATCGGTAAGAGGACAACTGTTACCGACAGTCACAGTGCCTTCACGTTTATCAAAATAGGGCTTTAGTTTTTCCAAGGCCTCCATGTTTTGATTCTTTCTGGGACCGCTGTCTGTTTTGAAAATTTCGTTATAATCCGGCAGTATGGGTACAGGGATAATTTCATCTGCAAAGAATGACCCATTAATTGCTTCTGTTGCACGTTCGTGACTTAAGAGTGCGAATTCATCTTGTTCCTCGCGGGTGATATGAAATTCGCGAGCCAGTAAATCTGCCGTGCTGCCCATCATCATCCCGCATATGGGATCCCGTAAACCCTGCAATACAGAGATGACTGGTTTCAAATGCCCGGGACGAAAGCTCAAGAGCTGACAAAATTTAGCCCACAGGCTTTTCGATTTGAACAAACGTTCAAATAGTCCCGTCATTTGCTTATTATAAAGCAGCGGATAATGACTCATCGACTCTGTACCACCGGCAATGATTATGCTGGCTTCACCGGCATTTATTTTATCTGCAGCAGTGGTAATGGATTCTGCGCCCGATGCACAATTACGTTGCACAGTATAGGACGGCATCGTTTGAGGAAGGCCACTTTTCAGGGCGATTACACGGGCAATATTTGCGGCGTCCGCAGGCATCGATACATTACCAAAAATAAGCTCATCAATCAACGATGTATCAATTTCTGATCGGGCTAAAAGTTCTTTTACAGCGAAGGCACCCAGGTCATCAGCACTGACTGATTTGAGCTCAGTTCCCGCTTTTGCCATTGGAGTGCGTATTCCATCTATAATTGCGATACGATTTTTCACACGATATCCTTATACGTTATCACTATTTAGATGCTGCCCAGCATATAAATGATTCTTTTTAATACGAAAGAACTGTGCCACATTGACCATTTCGTGCCTAAAAATAAGTTTTTTATTTATGACAAATTTGCACAGTATAAAAAGATTTTGGCAAAAGATGGCTAAACGTGCAAAAATTAGGTAAATATAGCTTGGTTAATTCATAAATCTCGTAGCGAAAGGTCTAAGTATAAAAGTAGCAGGCATTTAGGGCTGTGAGATGGGTGTAGGCGTGCCGAGGTACTTCAAAGTCATCGTCAGTTCTAAGTGACTGCTACTGCAATAATTCGACATTGCAGTAGATGGTTTTATAAATTATCCAGGCTAGGAAGATAAGGGACGATTTCTTAGGAACGTTTAATCCATCTGTTTGTGGTATAAATCAGGTCTTTGTCCGTGATACCATGGATTGTTTTCCCGCATCTTAAGTACTTTTTCGGGGTATATAGTCGCCATGATGATACCTTCTCGATCCCATAGTTCAGAAAGAAGACTTCCATCCATATTAGTAATATTACTACCGCCAGAGTTGGGAACACCATTTTCGTCTAGACCACAGCAACAAGAAGCTGCAATAATCATTGAATTACGCTGTGAGAGATCTTTTACTTCGGAATGTCCACGATGTGCTCTGTTGTTCATCCAGAAAATCCCTGAGCAACCCAAATTAGCATATGCACGCGTCATTTCCGGAAAATCCCCATCATAACAAATCATCAGACCATAGCTGTAATCCTTATATTCAAAAACGACAAGTTCATTACCAGGCGAGTAATAGCTCGGCTCATTCCGAAGACCTTTGTCGGCCCACCAAAGATGAGTTTTTCGATAATTAGCCACAAGTCCAGAAGCTGAAACAACGGGCGACGATATGTAGTATTTATCCCCATCTCGTTCAGTAAGTCCATAGATTATTAACGAATCCTTCCCATTAAGAATTTTTTGAAATGCTTGAGTTGTTAGACCATCTACTGGTTCAGCAAGGTTCTGAAGATCAGGCGTATATCCCACGATTAGTTCCTCGTGAAAAAGAATTATCTCAGCACCTTGATCAAGAGCATCTTGGGCAAAATTGATTGCTTTATTCCGATTCTCTTCAGGTCGCCCCGGATTAGCATCTTGTTGTATTACTGCGATTTTTACTGCCATATTATTTACCCAATTTTTTCATAACGTCTGCGTTCACGCGCGGGTTACCGCGTCGCTTTGTTCGCTGATCTCCATTTTCTGTTGCTTCAGACTGACTGGCAATGACAATACAGCCATGTGGACTTGGGTTCCATTCATTTGTAATGAATATGCCGAGATCAATCGGTTAGACGTTGAAGCGGGCGGCGCCGGCGAGTGGAACAAGCGGATCAGAGTAGATATTTCCCCCAAGGTCAACACCGCGTGCCAGATAAATTGGAAAATCCGGGTTTTCCTTGATCTTGACGCTTGTGGGGAAATACCGCATCGCGAATGCGGATCGCCCGGTGTCACTGGTATTAGCGTTGGAGCCATGCACAATCTGCGCTTCATGTATCGAGATGTCGCCCGCATCCAGAACGAGGTCCACTGCCGCTGACTCGTCCATCTGTTCAGCCAGGATCTCCGCAGGGAACACCTGCTCGCCGGGGTTGCTCACCTCTTCGTAGTCAGAGTATCCGTTCGTGTGTGTGCCGGGAATCACGCGCAAACATCCGTTCTCTCTGGTCCATGGTACCAGAGCCAGATTAATCGACACGACGCGCAAAGGTGCCTCGATCATATATTTCCAGTACGAAGAATCTTCGTGCCAGGGGACGCGTTTCCCGGTGCCCGCCGGTTTGCGTAAGTAATGTGAGGCGAAGACGCCGATGTTGGGTCCGATCAAT
>JABSQK010000715.1 GCA_013215875.1 Lentisphaeria bacterium | reverse complement strand
TTTCATTGGGATGGACAGATTTACAGTGTAGCTATCACTCGAGCCGATAATCTTGATAGATGCCTCTTTCGCTGTAAGAATGCGTACTTGGTCAAAGCTGGTTGTACCGCCTGCAGGCGTTGTAACACTCCAGGCTTCTCCTGGCTTGGCATTGGGAGCAATAGAGCGATAAAGCACCGCAACTGGCTTGCCTTTCACCTTGGTGACCAGTATGCGAATATCGCCTTCGACGGGTTTTTTACGATTGGGATCTGCATCTGGATTGAGAGCCAGTTTGACATCCACTGCGGAACCCGTTTTGAAGTAGCGGCGGAAATCTTCGCCAATATTTCTGAGGGGTCCGTTGCCGGTAACCTTCCATTGGAAAAAGAGTCTTTGTATGCCGTAGCCCATTTTGAAATGACTGGTTTTAAGCTGAGCGGAATCCGCGTCCAATTGAGCAAACGTTTTTACCGGAGCAGCATAGAGTACTTTGGGTTCGAACTGGTGTCCAATATCTATCCAGTATTTATCCCAGGCCCGGGCTTTCTTAATCATCTCAGGGGTCACTCGCAATTTTCCGCCAATTCGTTTAAACTTTTCCCAACCCTTAATTTCAAAGAGTCCCGTATTGTCGCCACCACCAACAATAAAATATCTGTTATCCGGTGTTTGCCCAAAGAAATGATGAAAATGCTCCTGGCCCATTGTCATACCGTCGTAGCGTGCGCCCTGTTGGAATTCGCTGCCCCAGCGGCGTGCCCGTGGATCTCCTTGATGCAGGGTGATATGGCCGGCTAATAAACCATCTGACGTAAAGATATTCATCTGTCCATTGTTGGCATGGGTGACGAAAAACTCGCCAAGTTCGCCGACATGCGCATTACCGACTCCGCTGATACCAAACTGGTTGGTAATATAACCGGGAGACCAGGCACCTGCCCAAAGTCCGGAAACATCATAGGTCGCCGGATAAAACCACGTGCGCTTGCCATTCTTATCGTAACCGACATTGTGTGATGAGCCTTCGATCCAGCTACCGAAGTTGATATATTTGCCACTGGGCATTTTAAAGATCGCTGGAAAGTCATTGTTAATCTCTTTATAAATCGGCGTACCATCATCGAGCAGTTTATCCACCACAAAGCGGTTTTTACCGCCCATGGCACCGAGCTCATCATCGAAGCGACCAATGCCGGAAAAAGGCTTGTCCGGTGGGCGTTTCGAGAATTTCACTTCAGTAAGAAAGTCGACTTTTCCGTTCCCATTTAAATCGCTCCACATGAAGAACTGTTGTTCAATTAGTTGTCTTTTTTCGGCCATGTAGGCGGCCACTTTTTCAGTCATCAAGTATGAGAAGCTGGTGGCTTTACCGAAAGCCGCTGCGAATCGAACTGCTTTCGTTTTTGGGTCTTGCACATAAACCGCGCCGACGGGCATGGTGAACTGCATCATCAATGGCGCATTACAAAAATAGGTACGACCCTTGTATTTTATTGTGGTCCAGTCCGCTCTGAAAGGTTTGCCCCAAAGACCTGTTTCGCCCCAATTCATGGAGAGAAAATGAGTCAACTTATGCGTATCTTTTTTTAAGTCGAGCTGAAAGGCCAAATCCTTGAAATACAAAAAGGTATTATTTGCGGGCAGGGTTGTATCGAGCACACCACCACCACCGTAATAGGTATTCCCCAGGTAATCCATGGCATGTTCACCATTGTCTTTGAATTTTATTACCCGGCGCGGGTTGTCATAGGGGTAAACGACCCAAACAAAACCATTGTTCCAAGATACAGATGAACAGTCGCCAATAAACTTAGGATCGTACTTTCCAGCTTTTTGTTTGCCCACATTTCCAATATTGTGAAGATATTTACCGGTCTTATCAAACACTTTTATATGGGGTCCGACTTTCCAGATATGATCATAGACGTACATGCGGTCTTTATCGTCAAAGAAGACAAAACGAGGGGCGACTACACCCGGACCCGTCAATTTCACTGTTGTAAGCTCCATGGTTTCTTTATTGACATGAACAATTTTGTCCTTACTACAGGCGTAGAGCTCACCATGCTGGTTGAAGGCCATACGGTCAGTAGGATTATAGGCGTAAGAATCCTTAATCTCATTTGGCATTTCCCTGAGTAATTTTTTGGTCTTCAGGTCGAAGACAGCCATGCGGCTGCTTGAGAGTGCATCTGTTGTAGGTTCACCCTTAATCCATTCAATTGGCGCAACGCCATAAATGCCACAAAATGTCGGATGTTTGGGTCCCCGGTCAGGGCGATGACCACCACGGCTTTCTGCACCGATTGCTTTGGTAATGCGTATACGAATCGCCCGGGTCTCCCGAGCGGTACCAAAATTGACATAGCCATCCAGATAGCGTGCATGCAAATTCATTGTCGAACTATGATGAGCACTGTTTCGAATCTTCTGTTTATAGTTTGCGACCTTTTCCCAGATAGCTTCATTGGTGAGATCGGCTTGAGTGAGTGGCGTACCAGGCGCCTTTTTACAAACATCTATTTCAGCGAGTAAGCCATTAATTTCTTTAATTGCCAGTCCGTGGATGGTTTTTACATCCATCATATCGATAACAAAAATACCCGGATCATCTTTCAAGACAGCTTTTTTGCGCAGGCCCTTCCAGACACCCGTTTTATAGCTGTACCTGCCTGAATTTATCAGTATTTTGGCACCCTTCATATGGCTGACTAAGCGCCGACGCATGAGCCGCATACCTTCTAAACGGGCTCTCCAGGGGGTACCGGTCTTAAGATCGTCCATCACATCGTCATCGCCTTCGAGTCCGGACCCCATTTCCGCTTCGTCGGGGTTACCTTCACCATCTTCTATGGCTTCCATGAGATCGCCGCCTTTCTGAGCAAAGGTAATACGAAGGCCGCGGGTGAATGTATTTGGGGGAACCGGTAAACAATTCCAGGGTTGCAAATCTTTGATGGGAATGTCGATCCAGTCAGGGCCGTTTTTCTTGGGTGGATATTTGGCACCTTTTTTGAGAATGGCGATGCGCATTTCAAGTTTCTGATCCTCATGGGCCGGGAACGTGAGACTGCCAAGTGGAACTGGTTTCTTAAATAGAAGGGTCATGTACTGTCGGCTGCCATAGCCTTTGGTTGATTCCAGCCAGGGAACTGCTTTGTTTGCAGTCATTCCTGCGACATAGCTGCCGAGGCGAAACATATGCATATAATCTCTTCGCGGGGTCGCAGGGTAACCGTAATTTTCTTTACCCTTGATCGTCGGTCTAAGGCGCGGATGGCAGTTGATGATATCGCAATTTCCTGTGTTTGCCAAACTCGGTTTGTCGAAGATGGGATTTACTCCCTGATAGGCAACATAGAGTTTATCCTTATGGATAGCGATGGCATTTAGTGTGCCCTTGCGGCCTTTAGTCGGTGCGACACTTATGAGCTTTTCAAAGCGAAAGTTCCGTTTTGTATTTACTCGTGTGATGTTAAAACCGGATTGATGATAGAGGTTTCCGTCCCAGTCTTTAAAGGTATTCTGATAGGATCCGCCGCGGCCATAGATTTTTTCACCGTTTTTATCGAGTGCGATGAAGGCGTGTCCACCTTCCGTCCCGCCGGATGAGATAAGCGTGTAGTCGCCTGCCGACGTAACATTTCGCCCACCATTATGATTGGATAAAAAAGCGTCTCTGGCGCCACCGGGCCATGGGCGACTTTTTGGGGAATGATGTGACAGGTTCGGATAGGGAGTCATCATGTATTCTATTTGCATTAATTTTGGGCCGACGATACCTTTCCAGGGATATTCCCGCGGTTCCAAATAAACGCCCATGTAATCTTTCAAATTCCAGGGCAATGCGTTTGCACCTTTTTTAATCTGGACCTGGGCGACAACGTTTCGAATGCGATGTCCCTGCAAGTTGTCGACGACAATTGCCACATCACCATCCTGGGGTGCGGTGAACTCAAATTCATTTGGCGGAAATTCAAACTTTATTTTGGGTCTGGTTCGGGGTGTCTTTTGATCTTTAAGATCGACGTATATGGATGCCTGTCCGAGGCTACAGACTTTTGATTCAGCAGGTTTTGTTTCAAGTATTTCAATGCGAATTGCATAGGTGGGGGGTGTTTTAAACGTAACGACCTGTTCCTTACCAACCTTATAGACTTTTTTTAACTCATCAATAATTTCCCAATCTTTCTTCTTGAATGGTACCGGATTCAAATCCTTAGGGCCTTTAAATCGTAAGAGCCTGAACTTTTCAATGTTAGATGTAAAACGCAATGCAACAGGCGATTCTTTTTTCTTAAAGCGGAAGTGAAACCAGGAAGGTGATCGTCGGGTAATATTCATGCGTGAATTAATTTTGGTTTCCGGGTCTGAACCTGAATTTGTCCAGGTGCTACCATATGTTACCCATTTCGGCCGGCCGGACCATTTCGCCGTTTCGCCCTGAGTGTAGCAATAGGGTGTCATGTTGAACAGACGCTTTTTTACAAAGAACCATTTTACCACTTTGGAATGGCCGTAAATGCGATTCTCATAATACAGCATCGCCCGGGTTTTGAAACCAGGGGGAAATGTGATTGCGCTAAACCGGTCGAACTTGATGTTTTCCCAGTGATCATCATTATCCGGATCTCCCGGGTAAGGCGCGCTGGCTTTGAGGTATTTGAAAATAGATTCTTTGAGCCACCAATTTCTTTTTGTTGTGGTAGCCATCATATAGCCGATGGGCATCGCTTTCTTAAATGCTAGCCGATAACGATAGCTGGTTTGTGACTTACCACCTTTAGCAAAAACCCCGGCAGACCAATTACAGGGTTTGTTGTTTACCAGGTTCTGCAAACCCTTAATGGTAAATAACTTTCTTTTGAACTTGGCTTGCTTATCGTCCTTGTCCTTTTTTTCGCGAATCCAAACGTCGGTATTCCTCAGGTCCAGGTCGTCTAGTATTAATGCGGGCTCATAAGGATCAGCAGCAAATAAGGTGATCGACATCAACAACATGGCTATAAATAAGAATGGTTTTTTCATCGGTATATTCCTGTCTCTAATTTTCACTTACTATTAATCCTTACGTTTGAAAGAAAAATTGTATCTTGCTAACATAATACATTGACACCAACTTGAGTGCCAGGGTTCCATTTTTTTTTAGTAAATAAAGTAAACCACCGTTGTTTGTAGTCAACCTCGATTTCCCAAAACTTAATAAAGTCAATGTATAACAGATATGCTACTTGACTAGGTATCCTGTAATGATAAGCTTGAATTGATTGACAAAACAAACAATTTCAGGGACTATAATGGGAAAATACCAGGAACTCGCCGCCGCACTCCGAAGCTTCGAAAGCAGTGAAAAACCAGCAGTAACCGTGGGTTTTGATGGCTTTATCGATACGATGATTACCGTTGTGGATGAGCGTAAAAGCCTCAATGATTGGCAGCCAATGGACGGTATTCCACAACTCGCCGACTGGATTTCCCAGGCTGCAGGTCGCAGCGCCTTACGCGAAATCGTCATTCAGGGGGAAGATGCCGGCGGTTGTGCCGTAAACCTTGGCGACGGCTTAATTGCCCTCGATTTGCCGGTTCATTGCTATGCCACACTAGGTGCACCGATGCACAATGCATTTCAAGATTTTGCCACTGCCTGTCATAGTTGCATCTCATGGGGAACAGAACATGGCAAAACCCTCGCCTTCGAATTTGATGATGGTAAGATTATGTTTTGCGCCACATCACAGCTTGCTGAGCTGGACCCAAGTTTACTTGCTGATGTCTTAAGCGATGGCAAATACCAGGCCTCCTGTGCGGCCTCTTCGACAATCGTTTTAACAAACTGGACACTCTACCCGCACATGACCGATTGCTGGAACTATCTCATCGAAAATGTCTACAGTAAGCTGGAACATCGCCCAAGGTTTATGATCGACTTGGTTGATCCCTCTGGCCGCACGGATGCAGACATCATCGCTATGCTCAATACCCTGCCGGCCTTTGAACCCTGTGGACCGGTGACACTCAACCTCAATGGCTCGGAGGGCAATACGGTTGCCCTCTGCCTTGGTATAGCAGAAGCAGCCGATGAATTGGAACCCGTTCTTGCGCAAAGCAAAGCCATCCGTGAGAAACTCAATATCGATGAAGTTACCATCCACTGTATTAAGTTTGCGGCATCATCGACAGCCCAAGCAAGCGAAGCAATGGCGACAGCCTACGCAGAAAAACCCAAGAAAAGCACCGGTGCTGGCGACCGTTTCAATGCGGGTTATACCCTGGGACATATACTTGAACTACCGATGGATTTACGCCTGCTCTGTGGTGGTGTTTGCTCCGGTTTCTTCGTGCGCAATGCGCGCAGTGGATCCATCGCAGAACTCGCCGAGTTCGCAGACTCACAGTAGAATGGTGGAATTTCTAAGACAAAGTGACAATTAATTAAAAACGAACAAGCTCCTCTTGTAACGACTTTTTTTGTGAATAAAGTATTAAATAGTCGTTACAAATGAGAATAATTAGATAAAAGTCGTTACAAGTGCCAACAAAACCATTTCAATCAATCCTTAAACCGCATGAATCTGAAATTAATCAATTGCGTTCGGAGGGGATTACTTATCGCAAAATTGCAGAACTACTAAATCAAAAACATGCATTATCCATAACGCATAATGCGGTTTATTCGTTTTGTAATGCTAAAAGCCGAATTCGTAAAAACCAGCATCGTTTTGATGAAAATTTAGATCCCGATTTACGAGAGGGTTTACATAAACAAATTATTAATTTGTGGACACATAACTCAAATGCGATTGAAGGGAATACACTGACATTAGGGGAAACAGCGGATATTCTCGAGTTGGGATTAACGGTCAGTGGTAAACCATTAAAAGATCATCAGGAAGTTTATGGTCATGCCAAAGCAATTCAATTGATCCATAATTTATTGGATAAAAAATCGCTAGATGTTAACGATATTTTCACATTGCATACGGCCATCATGCCAAAAATGCCTATGGACTCTTTAAATCCAATTGGCAATTGGAAACGTGATTATAATGGAACAAGCGGCGTGGTTGGAAATGAAACAAGGTATATGGAATATGCTTCGCCAGGCGACGTGCCATTATTAATGAAGCAGTGGCTAAAGGAATTTAATAAACTGAATTGTGTGAACTCGTCAAAAAAAGCGATCAAGGCATATAGCCAGGCTCATATGAGCTTTGTACGCATTCATCCGTTTTTTGATGGCAATGGGCGCCTTGCACGTCTGCTCGCAAACATCCCTGTTTTAAGAGGCGGCTATCCGCCAATTTTAATTTCTGTTGATCAACGAGCTAGCTACATTAAGCATCTGTGGGATTACCAATCAACTGTAGGCGAACTAAAACAAGGCCAGTCCTTAGTTCCGAAACACAACACCTTTAATTTGTTTCTAGGATTTATAAAGTCCGAGTGGAGCACTGTTATGCACTTAGTTAAAGAAGCAGAAAACAAACAAAAGAAACGACAGACTGACTCTGAGCGGAATGGTAATGGATAAAGAAAATTACAGATCATTTAGATACGAGCTTGTTTATACCATACTCTACAGCGTTGCCTTTATACTGGTGTGGCACTTGCCACAACTCATAATATTGAAAGTGTTTAACGGTCCGGATATTTTAGCGGTATCCGTAAAATCACTGGGATTCATCGGTATTATTTGTGTTGTTTTTTTCTCTGGTTTTCTATCACGTTATAACCGTCATAAACTCTTTGTTACCTTTGGTTGTTTAATTGCTGTGTTGATGTTTATCATTGCCATGTTGCCAATAGAAACGTACAGGGAAGAAAGCATGTATGTCTTTGTGGGGATGATCATCTTGTGCATGCTCTGTGTTCACTTTAGCGAAAATGCCCGTATCGCCATGTGGCGTATCGTCTATCCCGAAAAGCTAAAGGGTAAAATTATGGCTGTTTTTTCTGGAGTAGCTTCGGTACTTTTTCTGGTCTCCTATCCGATAAGTGAAGGATTTAAAAATGGTATTATTGGCTTGCAAGAGGCCTATCTAATCGGTGGTCTATTTATGCTTGCTTCTTATTTGATTTATCTCAAGAAAGGACCGGTTAAAGGCATTGAGAAATTAAATGTTGCAAGCAAGGAATACCATCCTATCGCGCAGCTTAAGTCATCATTTAGCATTTTTAAAACAGATAAGGAATACCTCTACTATCAGATCTTACAAATGATCTTTGGGGCGGGAAATATATTGCTCATGCTTAACCGCGCAGTGATGGTTAATTCGACTTTTGCTGATTTATCCATAACAGACCTCGCAGTGATCGATATTGTTATTCCGACTGCATTAACTATAATCTCCGTTTTCTTTTGGGGATGGTTTGTAGATAAAGTTGGCCCGGTGAAGGCACGAATTATTGCAGCATCATCCTTTGTGATTACCTGGATCTGTTTTTTTATAGGCTTGCACTTAAAAGACCTTAACTGGATATATGCCTCATCGATTGCCTCTGGTTTCAGTGTGGCAAACGGGCAAATACTTTGGCGACTGGGCCATAGTTATTTTAGTACCCCGGAAAATGATAGCAAGTACTTTGCAGTACATCAAAGCTTAACTGGCGTGCGCGGGCTGATATGCGGCTTTCTTGGACTTTTCTTATATACCTTAATCGGCAACTGGGTCTGCCTTTTTACAATCATTTT
Organism: Lentisphaeria bacterium; assembly: GCA_013215875.1. GTDB lineage: Bacteria > Verrucomicrobiota > Lentisphaeria > JABSQK01 > JABSQK01 > JABSQK01. The sequence continues at coordinate 2,648 of JABSQK010000715.1, read as the reverse complement.
AATTAGCATCACAATCCCAGGCTACATCAAGCTCGATAAACTTATGATGAAAAATGCCGCGGCGAAAAAAGAAGGGAATATCGAATAACTAATCGTTATTTGGAATCAGTCAAATTCCTGGAAATAACTACACTTACGGTGTATTCTGTGTATAGTTTTAATATGAAATTAGATAGAAATACCGTGTTCATAAATGATGAACAAAGCTCAGTTAAAAAAGCGAAGCAAAGTCCATCGGAATTGTTTGTTTTTACTTGGGAACTCACACAGGAAGCCTATTCATTATCAGGAAAATTTGATGTTCAATCAAGATTACAAAGAGATCATATCACTATTACTAGAAGAAAAAGCTGATTTCCTGATTATAGGGGCATATGCTATGGCAGCACATGGATTCCCGAGAGCGACTGGTGATATAGATATATTTATTAAGACGGATCAAAAAAATTCACAAGCAATCTACAATGCATTACTCAAATTCGGTGCGCCTCTCTCACAAATGTCTCCTCAGGATTTTGAATCTGATGATCTCATCTTTCAAATTGGCTTGCCTCCAAGGAGAATTGATATCATAACCCATATAGATGCAGTCAGTTTCCAAGAAGCCCTTAAAGATGCAATGATCATAGAAATTGATGAATTGAAAGTTCCTGTTATCTCAAAAAGCGCCTTAATAAAAAACAAGCGATCTACCGGACGAGCAAAAGACCTTCTTGATGTTGAAACTTTAGAATCTGAAGACTAAAACCGTCAATCCCCACTCGCAATAAATCCCAAACTTGTTATCTTCACTACTCAAGATAAAGGATGCATCATGGATTATAAGCAGATAAAACAAACCCTTGAAACGTGTGAGCTCGTTGCTCCAGCAACCCGGCCGGGCTTACTCTTTTCCAGTAGCCAAACGAATGCAATCCGGCTACGCACACAAAACATAAGGGTGAACGGTGAATCCGGTGAAGAGGCTCTACTGGATCAAATCCGCCGAAATGCAGAAAAAATTATGGCAGAACCTGCTTTTGAATTAAGTCAGGAGAACGTCATGACCCATGCCCACGCGTTTGATACGGTAGCTGATGCGGCATTTTTATTAGACGAAGACGAGTGGCATGGCTGGGCTAAAAAGGAAATGAAACGATTCTACACTGTGGAGAGTTGGAGGTTTCCCCTGCACAGCGATGGAGGCTACGGGAATGGTCCCGACTCTCTTGCAGACCATGTGATGACGAATATTGCCGCATCAATGGCCTGGGCTCACGAACTGGGTGGTGATACATTTAGTGAATCGGAAACTGCCGATCTTGCAGCAGCAGTATATAACCGTTGCTTGGCACAATTTCACTTTTCTATGCGAGACAGGAAAGCCTGGTGGTCACAGGCAGATAAAGAAACGAATTGGAAAATCATGTGTGCCGGCGAAGCGGGTTTTGCGACCTGTGCTTTTTTTGAGCACTATTCGGACAGCCGTGAACTTCTCTGGTATGCCGCCAGAGGGGTGCTTGAAACACTCGACCAGGTCTCCGCTGAAGGGGACTGGTATGAAGGTATCAGTTACTGGTACACGACTTTATATATGGGCTTGCGCTTTGCCCTGGCTTTGCGAAATATTACTCAGGGCGAAGTCGATCTATTCCAACATGATGCGCTCAAACGCACTGGTGATTTTGCTCTTATGGCTTCTACACCTGGAGGCACGACCTATAATTTTAATGACAACCATGCAGACTTACCGCCATTTTCCGCCCAGGCAATTTTGTTGATTGCGCAGGAAACAGGGCGCTTTGACTGGTTGAAAACAGCCCGACAATTTGCCAGCAATAATACGACCTGGCTTGCTCTGGAAAACCCGGACTTACCTGAAACAGTGCCCGTAAAAACCAATGTCTTTTTCCAAACAACAGGTATTGCCACGATGCGCAGTGACTGGGAATCCGATGCGAGCTTTGTCGGTTTTAAAGCAGGCAAGAGCCAGGTAAGCCACGGCCACTTGGATGCCAACTCCTTTGTCTTTGAAGCTGGCGGAAAACAGCTTCTGATTGATGAGGGCACCTGGCCATATGCCGGTCAAATCGGCTTTCATGAGTTCGATGGACCGCGCTGGAATTTTGATGCGCTGGCGACTATCGGGCATAATTCTATCCTCGTCGATGGCCAGGGCCAAGCGTCTGAAGAAGACTTGGAGGCGACGATTCTCAGTGTTGATGGTGAAGCAAACTGGCAGCGTATCGTTGGCGATGCAGCGGCGGTTTATCCTGGTTTGCTGAGCAAATTTATACGGACGATCATTCTTGTTGATCGGGATATACTGGTCGTACACGATAGCATCATCTGTGATGGCGAACGCCATGTGGAATGGCTGATGCATTATGCCGGCGACGTAAAAAGCGAGGGCCCGCAATCCATTATCACGAATGGCGATACAAGTCTGGTCGTTACCCCCTTGCTGCCAGACCGCATAAATGGTTGGCGGGTGACCGATGCCACTCGTACCAGCACCTATCACTGCCATGATGTAATGCGAGAAGTAAATCCGTCCATTCGTTACCGGAGCTTTTCACCTTTCCGCAAAGCTGGCGAATTCGAATTTTTGTTTGCCATGCGGGTAAACGGAGATCCCCTCGGCAGTGAATGGGATTTTACTTGTGATG
>JABSQK010000714.1 GCA_013215875.1 Lentisphaeria bacterium | reverse complement strand
TTTTTTAGCTTTAGTTTTTTTGTCATCAGATTTTTTACTATCAGCTTCTTTCTTATCAGCTTCACGTTTTTCAGCCTCGGCTAATTTTTTAGCTTCTCTTTCAGCGTCACGTTTTGCTGCTTCTTCAGCACGCTTCTTTTCTTCTTCAGCGAGCTTTTTGGCTTTTATCTCACCCGCAATTGTCAGTGTCTCTGTGATGGGTGCGAGTATTGTTTGAATACTGCGCAAGGCATCATCATTTGCAGGAATCAGGTAATCAACGCCGTCTGGATCAGAGTTTGTATCCACGATAGCGACAACGGGTATACCAAGTTTGTTTGCTTCACTAACAGCAATAGACTCACGTTCAACATCAACAACAAAAAGTACATCAGGAAGTGATGTCATTTCAGCAATTCCGCTTAGGTCTCTTTCAAGTTTTGTAAGTTGGCGTTTTAGTTTAGAAGCTTCACGTTTTGATTTTTCAGAGATTTCACCGGACTCGTCCATCTCTTTCAGACGTTTCATCTTGGCAACACTTTTACGCATTGTACCTTGATTCGTTAGTAGACCACCCATCCAGCGTTCAGTAACATAGAACATATCGAGCTTGTTAGATGTCTCGAGGATGATATCCTGAGCCTGGCGTTTAGTTCCGACAAATAGAATGTCAGCACCTTCAGCTACAGCATTAAAGAGAAAGTCATTTGCTTCCTGTAGTTTTTTCATTGTAATGGTAAGATCAAATATATATATACCATTTCGTTTGCCAAAGATATACTCTTTCATCTTCGGGTTCCAGCGCCGAGTTGGATGACCAAAATGGCACCCGGCTTCTAATAGATCATTGATAGTTACTTTTGACAAAGTACACTCTCCAATTATTGTTAGTTTTAATACGATTAACCTCTTAAACGAAAGGGGTTAAAGAACATTATTGTTCGGTTAAAGGGTGGTTACTATATGCGAGCTTTGTTTTGTCGCAAGGTCAAATGCCCTAAAATAATGACAAGAATTAACAGGCTCAATTGAGGATAAAACAGGCTGCCCATGGATACTCTTTTTAAGTTCGCTGCAAAAAGCAATCTTTTCTACAAAAGCAGTGATGAAAAACTCATTTGGCTGGAAACGGGAAGAGCTCTGCTCGAACGCCTTAAGCCAGTACTGGTTAAGTCAGAAAAAGCTGAATTCACAGAGATGGCCGATTTTTTAGTATCATTCGACAATTTCTTTGATACATTGTCCCATTATTTGAATGAAATTGAGCTCAATATTACATCAGTCTACTGGGGTACATCGGTTCTTGAACTTCAGATGATTGTTAAAGCATTAACAAATTCCTGCACAGCATATCAGGATGTTTATAATGGGGCTGATCTTCGTTTGCGATATTATGCCTCGGATAAAACAGGAAGAACCTGGCCATTTTTTGAACTACTTATCAATCAAAAAGAGACATTAATTGAGGTGGAATATGGTACGTTAATCTCAGTTGAAGAATTGTCCTTTATCATTCTTGAGCAGTCAGGGGGGGAGCTAGCACTTTCAGTGTCACCCATCCAGGTGGCCATTTGTCCAATACGGAAAGAGCATCTCAGCCACGCTGAAGAGATAGAAATAATCTTGAATGAAAGAAATATTCGGACAATTCTATTTATGAAAGGTTCACTAAATTCACGAATTCGCCATTTAAGTGAGCTTAAGGTGCCATTTATCTTCATAATTGGGCAAGAAGAAATAAATGAAAAAAAGGTCGCCCTGCGTGTATTTGGTATTGGTGATACGGGGCAAATAACGATTGATGAATTTTTTAAAAAAATATTCCAAAATAAATTGAATTAATCTTATTTTATCCCATTTTAAACAGACTGCTCATACTACAAACAGGAGATAAATGATGAAAAAGAAAATTTTAAGTACTGTTGTTTTAATTATGTCACTTCAATTTTTTGCCTCATGCGAGACGATGGCCGGAAGCGGGCCGTGTAAACCATGTAAATACAATAAGAAAAAGTATGACTGTGGCACAAAGAGAAGAATCGGTAATCAGGGTTGGAAAACCTGTGATAATGGTCTTTGGATTGATGAAGGGGATTATATTGAGAAGCATTTTGGGGGGAAATAATCAGCAGTGATGAAGGTATTACTTTGCCCTGATTCATTTAAAGATTCACTTTCATCACAAGCTATTATAGACAGTCTCACTGGCGCTTTATCGGCGTCCTTTGAAATTTCATCTCAGCCCTTATCTGATGGGGGCGAGGGTAGTGCTGATGTACTTGCCGGGCAATTCCCAAATCTGACAAAACAGCAGCTATCTGTTTCCGGTCCTCTTGGTCAGAAGATAGATGCCTCTTATTACGTCGATGTGGAAGCAGAGACGGCCATTATTGAATCTGCCAAAGCCTGTGGATTGGATCTATTAACTGAAGAACAACGCAACCCTTTAATTACCTCCACCTATGGCGTAGGACAACTCATTCGTCATGCTGTAGATATACATCGAGTAAAAAAAGTCAATTTGACTATTGGAGGCTCGTCCACGGTTGATGGGGGTGCGGGCATATTAAAAGCATTGGGATTTAAACTTCTGGATAAAAATTCCTGTGAAATTGCAAATGGCGGTGCCGCTTTGAAAAACCTTGAGCGTATCGTAAGCACAGACGAAATTAGTGACCTGTCCATATCCATTCTCTGTGACGTGACAAATCCACTATTAGGACCCAATGGATCTGCGCATATATTTGCTCCACAAAAAGGGGCAAGCCCGGCGGACGTAGAGCTACTTGAAGATGCGCTCTCTAACTATGCGGATATTCTCGAAAAAACTGGCATTGAAAACTCACGAAATTTTGCCTCTGCCGGCGCCGCGGGCGGGATTGGTTTTGCACTGATTAATTGCCTGAATGCAAAGCTGGTAAACGGGTTTGATTTTATTTCCAAAGAAGTCAATCTGGAAGAAAAAATGAGTGCCGCAGATCTGATTATTACCGGCGAGGGTAAACTGGACAGTCAGACTGCTTCTGGAAAAGTCTGTAGTGCGGTTGCTGCTTTGGCACGTAAGCATGCTAAGGAATGTATCGCAGTCGTAGGTATGAACCAATTATCTGAGGCCTCTCTTGCTCAAATGGGAATTTCTAAAGTATATCAATGCATGACGGAAGAAATGACAAAAGAAGAATCATTAAGCAATACAGGAGGCCGATTAATCCAGATTGCGGAAGCGATAGTTCTGGATTATGGCGATTCTTCAAGTGTGTAGACCTACGCCTTGAAATTTGCAGTCATTATTATTAAATATTCCGGAACTTTTGCGATTCGAACTTACTGACTTACTAAAACCTTTATGTTTATCTATAAGAAAGCTGGCATTAAATATGCGATAAATGAATAAAAAACTGGAATACATTATGCTAGATACTGAAAAACCAAGTTTTCTATCGGTCCTAGGGGGATTGGAAGATCTGCCCAGTTTGCCCATTGTTGTCACGCAACTGACTGAATTGCTGAAAAATGAAAATACCTCAATTGATGATGTCGTTAAGCTGCTTATGAACGACCCATCCATTACAGCCAATATTCTCAAACTTGTAAATTCGGCATTTTATTCAGGTAGTTACAACCAGGAAGTGACCTCACTAAAGATTGCTGTTTCACGATTGGGACTGACCACGACTCGTAATCTGGCATTAACAAGCAGCATGTTTACCCTTTTCTCTAAATCCGAATCACCAATTTTTGATCGTGAACAATTCTGGCGTCACAGCATCGGTGTTGGCGTTACAGCAAAAGTTGTATATGAATATTGCCAGGACTCGATTGATACGCATATACCTCAGGATATTCTGCATACTGCAGGGGTTATGCATGATTTAGGTAAAATAGTACTGGAACAATATTTTACTGAGGATTTTCACCGGGTAATTAAAGAAGCTCAAACAAATGAATTTCCATTACATGTAGCTGAACACCAGGCATGGCACACGGATCATGCTAAAATAGGGTCCTGGCTGGCTGGACAGTGGGATTTAAATTTGGACCTGTTGATGCCGATTCGGTATCATCACAAGCCCTTAAAGGCCCCTCAAGAATATCAGTGTATCTGTTCCTTAATACACATTGCCGACTATATCTGCAATATCGAAAAGTATGGTTATTCAGCAAACCAATTCCCCAAGTTCGATGCAAATGTGTGGGAGTTCCTGGGACTAAAAGTGAGTATGATTAGTGATATACTCGATGATACGCACGATGAGCTTGAAGAAGTGGATGTCTTTCTCAATTTTTAATTCAAACTATGCAGGAAGTACGATTAACTCGCTATAATTTTGTATCATAGCTGCAAAATCTTGTAACTCTCGCGGATCCTTGGGTTTGATAAAATAGCCTGCAATATTTAATTCATAAAGTTGTTTAATATCAATTTCTGAACTCGATGTTGAAACGACAAAAACAACGCATGAATTAAAGGCGGGTGTACTGCGAACTTCTTTCAAAAATGAAATTCCATCCATTCCCGACATATTTAAGTCAAGTAAGATAATAAATGGTTTGTCAACAATTTCATTCGATAAAATTTCCAGTGCCTCTTTTCCATCCCGTGCTTCATATATGATAGGAGGTCGCTTCGTTTCTAAATGACGAAATGTTCGTTTAATCATCATACGGTCGATATCATTATCATCGATTAGTAATATATGAAATTGTCCCACTATTTAATTTTCCAGTTCGAGAACGGCTTTGCTATGCCGCTTATTGATTTAATTTTCAGGATTGGTCTTTTACTTGTCATATTAAGTCTGGTTCATTTACTGCAATTAATTTTATAGAAATTATGATGATAAAACTAATGGGTCTTCTTCTTTACCCATCCGGTCTTTTGTTAATTGTATTATTCCGGCAATATCGAGTATTAAACCAACGTCACCATTCGACATGATAGCGCCTCCTGCTACGCCAAGCACAGACGATAAATTATGCCCCAGGTTTTTAATCACGATTTGCTGTTGTCCATAAAGCTGATCCACCAATAAAGCAATTCTTCGATTTGATTCTTCGACTACAATTGCAATGGATTCTACTTCTGAATCGTCCGGTCGCGTCACATTGAATAAACTGGACAATCGAAACAATGGTATCATTTGATCTTGGAATTTGATCATCTCATTATGTCCCATAGATGTGTAGATGTCCCCTTCGTTAATTTGCTGAGATAAGACGATCGACAATGTTGGTATGATATACCGTTCATCAGCTAGCTGCACAATCATGCCGTCGATGATTGCCAAAGTAAGCGGCAGGTTTATCGAAAAAACCGTCCCTTTACCCATTTCGGAGCTTATTTTCATCGTACCTCTGAGTGATTCTATGTTTCTTTTTACAACATCCATGCCGACACCACGGCCCGATAAATCAGTAACTTGGGCAGCAGTTGAAAATCCTGGTAGTAAAATAAATTGAAAAATATCATCATCAGTAAGTGTCGCTTCATCTTGATGTATTAAATTTCGTTCGCGTGCTTTAGAGAGAATTTTTTCTTTATCCAGCCCTTTGCCATCATCTTCAATCTGTATATAAATGGAACTTCCCTTATGAAAGGCTGAAATAGTAATTGTGCCGCACTCCTCTTTACCCGCTTCGAGGCGATCTTCAGGGTTTTCAATACCATGGTCGATGGCATTTCGCAGCATATGGATGAGTGGATCGCCAATTTTATCAACAATGGATTTATCAATTTCGGTTTCTTCGCCATGCATTGCAAATTTGACAATTTTAGATGTCTTGCGTGACACATCGCGTACCACACGTGCCATTTTTTGAAAGGTGCCTTTCAGAGATACCATTCGAAGTGAAGTGCTTATGTGTTGCAGTTCCCTGGTAATTTTATCCATCTGTGTCAGATAGCGCGATAAATCGCCGCTTACACCAATAAGTTCTTCAGACTGAATGACCATGGATTCCGCGATAACAAGCTCACCAATCATATTGACTAAACTATCAAGACGCTCAGCATCCACCTTTAATACTTCCTTAATTTTTACTTCATGCTCACTTAAGGATTTTTTGGTGAATGCCGGGTCAGGATTTGCAGTTAATCCAGCAGTGATATTTGCCGCAGTTGTGTCCTCTGCCTCTGAGACCACTTCAGCAATCTCTTCTTTAATTATTGCGTTTACCTTAGTATGAATTTCTCCATTGGTAATTTTGTCTAATTTAACATTTAAATCCGCGACCAAAAGTACATTTTTGCCAATTTCACCATATGTCGGGATGTGATCCAGTCGTCCTAATATGCCACTTATAATATCTGCTGACTCAAGAATCGCATCGATTACAGTTCCCGTACTTTCCAATTCATCTTTACGGCAGAGATCCAATATGCTTTCCACACGATGGGTTAAGCTTTGGATACCTTTTAATTCAAGAAATCCCGAAACACCCTTAATAGTATGAAACGAGCGAAATAATCCATCTAAAGCATCTTGATCTTGTGAATCATTTTCAAGGTCGAGCACAAGCTTGTTTATCATTTCGATATGTTCACTCGACTCCTGGACAAAATCGGCCAGTAATTCTGCGTCAATCTCCAATTCCATGTCGGGGTTTCCTACAGATTCATCATCTTCGACAACTGTGTTGACATTCAAAGATTTAAAAAAATCTTCTGCGAAAATTATTTCTTGTTCTACTTCCGCCTTTTTTTTATCTTGAAGTATTTGATCTTGGCTCGGTGGTGGTGAACTTCCTATCCCGTTAATGAATTCTTCATAATCAATTGGTTTATCCCCCTTTCGAGCATAAAATGCCAGACTGTCTTTTAGCCAGTCATGGCAGGTGAAAAGTAAATCTTTAATAGATGCAGCATTCGTGTTAAATAATAAGTCTTCTATATGATGGCACACTTTTTCTATATCATAAAAACCGACAAAGCCAGCTTCTCCTTTTAAGGTATGAAGTATCCCTTTTACTTTAAAATTAATTTCTTCGCTTTCCAAGTTGGGGTGTAAGAGGTAATCTTCAAATTCACTGATACTAACAAGTTTTTCAGCAAGAAAATCTTCAATTATTGAAATGTCTTCGGAATTCACCGCAATGGATTTTTGATCCTGAGTCTTTATAAATTCAAAAAATATTTCTTTCAGATTATCAAAATGTACTTGAGTTGGGCTATCTAAGAATGTCTCAAGAGCGGCACTAACATCTGCGAATACATCAACATTAAATTCAGATTCTAATTGCTTGATTTCACGGGTCAGGTCGTCAATCATTTCCTGATCATCAATTGTGATCAATAGAAGTATTTCTGAAACTGTATCTATGCCCGGGTGATCCATTTGCTACGCCATTAAGTTTGTTTTTTTAAGTGCCTCTTCAATTTTTTGCTGATTAATCGGTTTAACTAAATACGCTTTGCATTGATTTGAAAAGGCAGTCATGACATTTTTTGAGTCTTTCAAAGAGGTTGTCATTATTATATGTGAACCTTCGCCAGGCATGAGAGAAAATTTTGATTCTAATTTGCGAATTGCAGTTAATGTTTCATGGCCATCTAACTCAGGCATCATGATGTCCAGACAGATTAAATCGTAAGGACTTTCCGATTCCAGTGCCATTTCAATTGCCTGGAGGGCTTCTTCTCCATCAACCGCTATATCACATACGCCGAATTTGGAAAGATGCTGTGTTAAGACACGACGGCAAATGAATATACTGCTCCCATTTAAGACGTTCCTAAAATAATGTAGTATAGTAACTATAAAATCAAAGGAAATGGAACATGAAACGTAGAAAATGGACATCTGAAGAAAAGCTAAAAATCGTCATAGATGGTCTGCAGGGAAACT
>JABSQK010000713.1 GCA_013215875.1 Lentisphaeria bacterium | reverse complement strand
TTAGTCAAACGCGCAGATTTAATTGTGATCGTTGAATATGTTTCTGAAAAGCCTGCAAAGATTATTGGGCACAGCAGAAAAGGGCAATTAGTACTGTTTAAAGTATTGCAGCTCATCAAAGGGCCTCAGAAACTAAATGAAATAAAGGTGCATGGCTGGGTAACTCGAAGGTGCAAACCCCAATACTATTTCGAGAATCAACCCGGTGATAAAATGCTTCTCTTTCTTTCTAAACGAAAAGATTCTAGCTTCACCCCATTGAGTGGAACTTTTGGTGTGATGACAATAGAAAAGCATGATGTCTTTTGGCGAGCAGTCAGTTCAAAAGAATTTCAAAATGGAAAGATACCTATCACTCAAGCAATCAAACGCATAGAAAAGATTCTGGCGTCTAAAGATGAAAAAAAATAAACTGATACTAATGAGTCTATTATTCATCAGTTTTCAAAGCTGGGCAATATGGGCCCCATTATCACTCTCTAATTTAGTTAAACATTCAGACCTAATCGTGCTCGCAGAATACGATAAAGAGCTTTCCCTGAAAATTGGGAATAATGGAAGCAAATGGCAAACTATCCAGTTCAAGGTGATTCAAAGCATCAAGGGTGGAATAAAATCAAAAACAATTAAGGTCCATGGATGGAAGACTGGTAAATGTGTCCCTCAGTGTTTCTTTGAAAATATGACAGGTGATAAAATGTTTATGTTCCTAGGATACATCCAAAAATAAGACCAAAAGCAAATTTTCATTCTTGTGGCGTATTTGGAATTTTGAACGAGATGGTGATAAAAAGAAAGGACATATCTTCTTTATCCCATGGGGAAATAGTTAAAGCTCTGAAAGATGTGCATTGGGTTGGATAGATAAAAAAATGCAGGCACCTTTTGGGTGCCTGCATTCTTACTTAAAAACTAAAATCTGAATTAGAAGCGGTATTGTAAGCCAATCATGAGAACAGGATAAATCTCCTGATCTTCGAGATCGGATTCAAGGTCTTCAACTTCCTGCTCCAAGTTACCCAATAATCCAGGAGTGCCTGACAATGACCCGCCCGAGGATGTTAATTCTGCGGATGGTTCTCCTGCAAACATCACACCTAAATCAAAGGATATAGAGAAATTGCCACCTTTGCCAAATACATTACCCCAGCCAATTCCGATATATGGCTGCGAGCCACCTAATTCGACTTCACCCGTAACACTGCCGACTTCTCCAGCTGTATAAGTCGTGCCACCAATAACGATGGATGCTGCCTTAATATTTGCATCGATATCAACTGTATTGTCACCGAAAATAAAACCGGCACTTACGCGAAAATTACCTTGCATAGGATGCCAGTCTACAAGCAGTGCAACATTTGACAAGTCTAAGTCAAAGTCATACTCAATGTCTCCAAAGTCACCCGACCAACTGGCACTTAAGAAATTGAACCCTGTACGAAGATTAAAACTGTCATTCATATGGCGATGCAAATATAAGCCAGCACCTAAAGTACCGAGTGTACCTGATAGCCCCCATTTACTTTCATCGCTATTTAAAACTTTTCCTACAGGTTTTTCTGCATCATCTTTAACATCTTCCATATCTGCAGGTTCATCAGCTTTTGCTTCGCCATCCGGTTTTGCTTCAGCTTCTTTCTTTGCGGCATCCGGTTTTGCATCCGCTTCTTTAGTATCAGCAGGTTTCTTTGTATCATCTGCCTTCTCTTCTTTTGCTGGTGCATCCTTCTTCTCGACTTCTTTTGCATCCTGAGCCACCAAAATACTCAATCCCAAGATGAACGTAATGATTAATTTTTGCATATTTGTCTCCATGTTTTTGTCTTGTAAGTTACCTAATTTCAAATTATAAGAACAAATTGAGGCTTTTTCAAGCGAATATTGAAATGACTGACTATATCGAAATGAGAAAAATGTGCTTTATTCTGAGCGTAAAGCGGTTGCGGGCTTAACAGATATAGCCATTAAAGCCGGAATTAGCGCAGATAAGACACAAAGAATAAATGCGTAAATATTTATCTCCATTATCTCCCTCTTGTCAATAATTGCCGGTAACTGTGGTAGTTTATATAAGTCAGGTGGGAAAATATTAATATCCAAATGTTTTCGCAAAAATTCCAAAAAGTCATTTCGTATCCATACCATATACAATCCCAATGCCGTTCCTCCCGCAACTCCTAATAAACCTATAATACCCCCCTGTATGAAAAATATGAGCATTACTGTGAGTTTGGATGCGCCACATGATAAGAGGATGCCTATTTCGCGAGTTTTCTGAAAGACAATGGTGATCAGTGTGGCACAGACACAAAATGCCGCGACAATTACAATGAAAATTAAGATGTAAAACATCAAGCTGCGCTCCACCTGTAATGCATCAAACAATGTTTCATTCATCTCGCGCCACGACACAACATTATAGTGACTAAATGCCGGGTTTGCTTGTATCATTTTGATATATTTATCAAAGTCGTAAGGATCATCAGTAATGACTTTAATTGATGTAGCTTGTCCCCATTCGAGTCCCATCATCGTCGCTGCCTTATCAATATTTACAATAATATGAGAAATGTCGATATCATGATTTCCCACTTGAAAGAGTGCGACTATCTCAAGCTCCTCGGGCAGGTATTTCTCATCTGCTCCGGCTTTATCAATAGTTCCATCGTCATTTATTTTTACCATCTTGAGCAGTTTTCCGGTCGGATGCACGATGAGTTTTTTGTTTTTCCAAAACCGTTTATGAAACC
>JABSQK010000712.1 GCA_013215875.1 Lentisphaeria bacterium | reverse complement strand
TGTATGTTTGAAAATGCCTTTCAGCGCTTTTCCTACCCGTTCTTCAGAGTTGCCATATCCCCGGGCAGTTTCAATGTGGTTGATGCCTAATTCAACGGCTTTTTCGACCGTTTCAATTGTAGTTTCTTCCGGGCTCTCCCCAACAAATTGCATGCAACCCAGAGTGAACTGAGAGATCACCATTTCTGTTTTTCCAAATCTACGGTATTTCATAATATCATATTTCCGTGTTAGACTATTGGCCCATTTGGGACCGGTCTTATAGTACGGCCCATAACGATTCTATTCAATCAGCGATTCTGAAATTAGGTTTATTTTACAATATAAACCTGATTTTTATTTGAATAGACAGCAAAACCATCCGTTACTATTGACTTTTTAGTCCTTGATAGTGTATGATAGTAAAAGAAAATGGAGAGTTAAATGAGAAATGCCAGGCTTTACTTCTTGATCGTCATTGCTTTAGTTGGCTTGGCCTGTAAAAATACATCCTATTCCCGGGATGATGAAAAACACATAACAGGCAAGGAAATTGATCTGATTTTGGGGCAATTTGCCCACCATGGAAAATCCTTTTATGAGCATGAACTCATCCGAACAGATCTTATCCTGGTAGAATCCCCTGATGATTTTGTTGCGCTTAATGATAAAGCAGCCGCTTTAATCGCATTGGAGCGATACACAGATTCAGAAACTTTATTTTTGGACATAGATAAACGATTTCCCAATAAATATAAGGTGCATTCAAATCTTGGTGTTCTGTATAAGAAGATGGAGAAATATGATTTGGCTGCTACTGAAATCGCTACGGCTCTTAAAATCAAACCCGGGGGTCATATGGGACTGGGTGATTATTACCTGCGTATGATAAAGTGGAAGGAGGAAAATAAAAAAACAACTACAGTCAGCGCAAACTATGATAACCTTGCTCTAGAAATTAATTTTCTAGGAATTCCTTATGTAAATGGGTATCAAGCCGTGCAGAAATCAGATCTGGTAAATAAAGAGTACTTGCTAACACTGGTCAAAAACGATATGAGTTTTGCTGATGTTTATTTCGTTCTTGGCGATGTTTATTTTGCTGAAAAAGATATGCAATTGGCAATCCGGGCATATTACAGGGCGATATCTCTGGGACATCCGAGAAGAGATATCGCTAAAAAGCGTATAAACGAAGTCATTGCATATTGGGAAAAAAATAAAACAGCAACGCATGTAGTCATGGAGATACGTTATATTCGGCAACAAATTAATGAAGAGATCTTTGCTGCAGAGGAGTGGTTAGTCCAATTTCAGGCCATTGAAAAACAGCAAATAGATGGAGATGGGGATCTCTCCTTTGAAGCGTTACTCAAACTCTCTCAGGAAAAGCCTGCAGTCAAAGAGGTGGGGTATTTTAAAGGCACATCGTCTGAAGGTGGGTTTGTTGGACCTTCTTTAAAAGACCTTATAATAATGGCAGTCTCATGCATCGTCATCTTTGCATCTATCTTTATTTGTGCAATCATTTTATATAAGCGCTATAAGAAGAAAAAACTCCAAACTCTCTGATCTTTTATTTATCCGCACATTGATCATGATATTCGCGATGGGCAAGATGTTTGAAAAAGTTACTGGATTGGTTGACGACTCTTGAGAATCGAGTCTATTCTAGAAACCTTGAAAGGAATCACAAAATGTTTAAAACTATCGCTCTATTATCCACGCTGCTTTTCAGTACCATCGCCTTTGCCGCAGATGTTATTAAATTTTCTGAAGACGGTGCGATCGTAAATATCCACCAGTTTTTCAGTAGCTTGAAAGTAAGTAAAATTAAGGCCCTGCATGCGAATACATCTGGAAAAGCATTGGTTACCAAAACGGGTATCTATGCTTTCCTGGAAAGCCCCGCAAACGATACGCACTTGAAGGACTTTGCTCCAGGAACAACGGTAAAGATTCTTGGGAAATTGCATAAAAAAAGTTTCTTGCTTCATATTGAAAGCATCAGCAAATCTACCGTGAAGCTGGACGCCGAGATTAAAAAGTATAAAGCTTCGACCGGTAAAACAATTAGCATTAAGGGAATGAATATGTGCCAATGCGGTCTGACCCTTGGAAGCCTGCCACATTCCTGTAAGCTTGGACACATTCATCATATGCAGGGAAATGATAAAACAATCTATCACTACTTACAGTCTAGCAAGGATCATTCCCTCAACAAAAACCATTTCAAAGCAATGAAAATAAAGGCGCTGCTCTTTCCGGGTAATTGGATCTTCGTCAAGTAGATTAGCTGCATGAAACGACAGATTTGGAAAACTGAGAAGGCTGGAAAGATAAAGGCCTTAAGGCAACGTGAAGAGAAATTGCCCAAACTCGATGCCAGACATGTCCGCATCGAAGTAAAAAGTATTGGCTTAAATTTTGCCGATATTTTTGCCATGAGCAATCTCTACTCCGCCACACCAAAGGGCCCATTTATTCCAGGCTTGGAATTTAGCGGGGTTATTTCAGAATTGGGTAGCGATGTGACATCGCTGGAAACGGGACAACGGGTCATGGCAATGACACGCTTCGGCGCCTACGCTTCAAGCATCGATATAGAACCGGACTATTGCTTTCCCATTACAGATGACTGGTCATTCAATGATGCCGCGGCATTCCCTGTACAATCACTTACGGCATGGTATGGCCTAAAAAATCTGGGCGATCTCAAAGCCGGTAAAACGGTATTAATCCATAGTGCCGCAGGTGGTGTTGGCTTACAGGCTATGGCTATCGCAAAACAGCTGGGTGCCACAGTTATCGGAACTGTCAGCAGTGAAAAGAAAAAAGAGTTTTTGCATGAAAAAGGCTATGATGAAATCATTGTGCGGTGGTCTAATTTTTACGAACAGTTAATGTCACAACTGAATGGCCGAGCCTTGGATATTGCTATGGATGCGATTGGTGGTGGGATACAGAAAGCATCTTATAATGCGCTCGGTCCAATGGGGCGTCTGGTTACATTCGGTGCTGCCCAATTTACCCCCGGCAAGAAAAGGGTGAACTATTTAAAGAATGCACGGCAATATCTACGTCGACCAAAGTATGATTCGCTGGCAATGATAAATGAGAATCGCTCTGTTATGGCATTCAATTTAATCTGGCTGTGGAATGAAATTGATCTCATGAAAGACTTGATGCAGGAACTTCACGATTTGAATTTACCCAAACCACATGTCGGTCATGAGTATCTGTTTGATCAAATGCATGATGCCATTGAAATGCTGCGCAGTGGAAAGTCCATCGGAAAAGTCGTGGTGACTATTTAATAAATTTCAATTTGCATTGAGACATTGGCCTACGGAATTACTTGACTATTTAATTACCAAAAAAGACACTAACAGAACGTCTATTGATCTTTTTAAGTGTTTTAATTTCTTTAAGGAATTCAAGATCAGTATTATTATTTATCTTTCTAAATTTCCTGTCATTTATCATTTCTTTACTTGAACTCAAATCAAGAATCATAGCTCCACGTATATCCAGGACCTCTAATTCTGGCATTTCCTTGATACTCGATAAGTTCGTAATTTCACAAAAGCGCAATTTAAGTGTTTGGAGTTTCATTCCTTTTAGTTGCTTTAAGTCAACTTGTTTGGCAGTAAGGTCAAGTATTTCGATGGGTAGATTTTTGAGGATTTTGTAATCTAACTCTACATCACCATCATCCTCAAACCTCAGTTCTTTAATAGGCATTCCTTTTAATGGTGTTAAATCTTTGACTGGAGTATAACTTATATCCAAAAATCTAAGCTTCATACCTTTCAAGGGTGTTAGGTCTTTTATCCTTGTATGTCTCATTGTCAAAACAGTAATTGGTAAGCCCTTCAATGCTTCTAGATTTGAAATTGGTGTTGGATGAAAATCGCCACCACCAAGACCGAATTCTATCCCACCTTCTACTTTTGAAAAGCCTGGCAATATTCGCACAGCTTTTTTTGTTTTTAAATCGTTGTCTTTTATTAATTGATCTACAGTTTTTTGTAAGCGTAGTTTTAATTTGGGATCGATTTCTATCTCTTCAGCGCTCAATAAAAGCGGCAAGAGCAACGCGATGGTGATGACTGTTTTTAATACTTTCATAAAACTAAGATAACACAAGAATATTATACGTGTGTAAAAAAAATGTAAAAAGTGATGAGTTTTAAACAGTAGGATCGAGGCTTATTTATATTCTGCTTTGACTCGTTTCTTGACATCCGGCCAATGATATTGCCAATCTGTTTTTCCATGATAGTGACAGGAATCATGTATCGTCGCGCGTGGTTGGTACTTGACAATGTGAGCGCAATGCCAGGCATTGCTGCGGTAAATCATAAAGTCGCCGGGTTCCAGGACAATCTGTTGGGCACCAGGAAAGCTTTGGCAGTGTGCCAAACATTCTCGTTCAAATTCCACATCGGATTGGCCATCTTTTATTGTTGGTAAGGCATCGGTATAGCACGTTTGGATTTCACCTTCCAGGTTTTCCATGCGGGAATGGCTGCCAGGCACTACCCATAATGTGGCATCGCGGTAAATCGCACAATTGATTTGATTGTATCCCCGACGATCTTGAGTGCGTTCTTTTTGACAGGCGATCACCTCCGGATCTGATTGAGCGGCGACGGGTATCTCCACCATACCATCTCGATGCCATCCCTGATTCCACGTATGGTCGAGTGGCTCAACAAGTATGCCCATGATGTTCCGGTGTCCGTGGGTATAATCAGGACCGAGGAGTTGATCGACGGCGGTGTGTAATTCCGGTAATTCGCAATAATCCTGAAACGGTTTCTGATTGATCTGCTGGTCGTACTTATCAATGGGTTGTATGCGATGGGACTGCGAGCCGTTTATCTCATGCGCAAGAGCGCGTGCTTTATCAGCCTCAATACGAAGATCGGTCAGCAAACTTCCAGGTACAATTCCCTTAAAAATCGTATAACCCCGTTCCCAATGCTCATCCCAGGACTCATTAAATTCAAACGCCATTTTCCTCATTTTCCTTTTTCATAAGGCATAATATAAGGTGAATTATTAGAAAATCTAGACCGGTCAAATTATGTATTTTATTAAATAAATTCAGAAGGCTCTTGACCTAAGTAAAAAATGTTGTATCTGTAATTCTATGAGCGAGAAGGAAATAGAGCTAGACTATATAGTTGCCCCTGCTGGTTTTACTGATGAACAGTGGAACATCTTTATGCGTGATGGCTTTCTTACTATCGAAAATGCCCTCGACACCGACGACGTAAACATGTATCTCGATGCCATGGAAAGAGCTACAGAAGAAAAAGGCGATTTTGATGGCGTGAAAAGTTACTCCCAATCCAATATCATCAATGGGGATCCTGTCTTTAGAGACTTGATCGATCATCCGCGCCACGTTGGATTTGCCTATGACATCTATGGTGAACAACTCAAAATGCATGGTTCCAGTTTTCTTTTGCGTACCAAGGGTAGTAATGTGAACATCT
The DNA here is from genome assembly GCA_013215875.1 of Lentisphaeria bacterium. Classification (GTDB taxonomy): domain Bacteria; phylum Verrucomicrobiota; class Lentisphaeria; order JABSQK01; family JABSQK01; genus JABSQK01. Next base: position 8,692 of record JABSQK010000712.1, on the reverse strand, counting down.
GGCATTTTGACGGCCCCCGGGTTTTGCCATATGAAGTTTTTTCTCCTGATGTGCCCCTACAGCTTAAAGTCGCTTATTGGTTATCCGATGTTCCTGAAGAGAGAATGGGCAACTTTGTCTATTTGCCAGGCAGCCATACCAAGCGTTATGTGGATGAATATGATACGCACGAACCCATCGAAGGTGAAGTCATCACTACACCGAAACCCGGCACCATGACTCTGATGCATAATGCCCTTTGGCATCGGGTCGATGAAAATCATACCGATGTCATCCGGCGAAATATTTTTCTCAGTTACTCTCCCGCGTGGATCACCAATGCGGATCACTTTCACTCCGATAAGGACTGGCTCGAAACCTTGAGCCGTGAACAACGCATAATGATGCGCGAGTATAACTCGGCATACGACAACGCCAAACCACCACCAGATCATTTCCCCTTATTCCTCGACCGCGATACCGAATCGGACCGTGATCCCGGAAACTACCGCGAGCATGTACAGCTCAATCGCCGCAAGCGTGATACTTGGGTAGAGAAGAAATTAAGAGAAACTGCAACAAAAGCATAACTCTGCTTCGACTCCCCCTTGACCCCCATTCAATTAGCTCCTAATGTTATAAAAATTCTATTTAATAATTAAGGTAATATTACAATGAGCTTATTTACAGTCGCCCTGCTACAAATGTCTCCAGAAGGAAATGACCAGGAGAAAAATTTAGAAAAAGCCGATAGTTATTGCCGCGAAGCAAAAGAGAATGGGGCACATTTAGCTTTGATGCCGGAAATGTTTAATTGTGGCTATCAGGGATTTACCACTGAAGATCCACAGGCCTTTCGCGATCAGGCCATCGGCCCCGAGGATGATTTCTACAAGCACTTTGTCGAACTGGCGAAGGAACTCGATATGGCGATCGGTCTGGGTTATTTGGAAAAATGGGAACCGGAACCGCGCAATAGTTTAACAGTGATAGACCGGCATGGAAAATCCATTTTAACTTATGCAAAAGTTCATACCTGTGACTTCGGAGAGATGGAAGCTGCTTGCACACCGGGCGACGATTTTTATGTCAGCGAACTGGATATCGGTACGGACTCCATTAAGATCGGGGCGATGATCTGCTACGATCGTGAAGCTCCGGAAAGTGCGCGTATCCTTATGCTTAAAGGCGCCGAAGTCGTGCTCACGCCAAATGCCTGTGGTCTGGAAGAAATGCGTTTGGATCAATTTAAAACCCGTGCTTATGAAAATGCCATGGGTATGGTAATGACAAATTATGGTATGCCTTATATGAACGGCCAGTCCGTGGTTCGAAATTTTAATGGCTATTCTCTTGTGCAGGCCGGCGAAGAGGAAGGTGTCTTTGTAGCAACATTCGACATGGAAGAGCTGCGCAAAAATCAAAAGGAAACTATTCATGGCAATGCTTATCGGCGCCCACAGCGCTATGGCATCCTAAGCTCGGATGAAGTCGCAGAACCGTATGTACGCAAGAACGGCTTCGGGAAACCATTCGACCGAAGCGAACGCTAATTTTAGCTACTGTTCACAAAGTATCTACATTCTTAGCAGCATGTTGCAGTAAAACCATTCGACCGCAAATCGTTACTTTCTGAATCACGTACCATCAGTTATCTAATGCGTACCATCAGTCCTGAAGTCACAAAACAGACCTACGTTCCACCCATTACCCAAGTCTACTAACAAAATAATGCCAATAATAAAATAACTGTATAATACAGGGCCAGGTCTTGTATATTGACAAACTGCTCATTTGTATTATTGTATAGGAAATTGGAGAAAAATATGCGGAAGCGGCGGATGAAGGTTTTGACTCGGGATACGTTTTATCATACGATGAACCGTTTGTTACGATATCGGAAAGAGACTAAGGACGTTTTCGATAAGGAAGATAAAAAATACTTTGTGAACCTGATGACGAAACTTACAGGCTATTTCAATGTGGAAATATCATCGTATTGCATAATGAGTAATCATTACCACATCATATTTAAGCAGAAATGTGAACTGCTGTCTCGTCTGGAAGCTACTCGTCGCCATAATAAACATTACAAAGGGATGAAACGTGCTAAGAGGCTTGAATACAAAGGTGATACGGATACCCTCCCCTACATGCTGGTGGAAATCGATACTGCTCGTGAACGGATGCGCGATATGTCAGAATTCATGAAGGCTCTGCAACAAGCATTTAGCACATGGTACAATAAACGACACGATCGATTCGGACCCCTGTGGGATGGTCGATTCAAAAGCGTCATACTCGATGAAAAAGATGCTCTGTGGAAATGCTCGAAATATGTCGCACTCAACCCTGTACGCGCAGAAATGACCAAAAGTCCAGCAGACTATGAATTTAGCAGCTGGGGACAATGGCAACAAAAGAAATCACTGACCTTCTCAGATTTCTTTCATAAGGCTATACGTACAGCACTAAACAAACCGAGGTGGAAGATAGACCAAGTGATGGATGCATTCAGGCTGGATATGGAACGAACGATGAGCTATGAGAACCCAAAAATTACTGCATGGGACCATGCAGAAAGAGATTGGGTACCACAAGCCTACACCGATGAATGTGAAAAACGCAAGGCGAGTAAACCAAAAGTAGTAGAGATAGCTGGCAACTGCCAAGTGGATTATTGGACGAAGGGCTGCATTATCAGTTCGAGTAAGGAATTTATCAATGAAACAGTTCAAGAGGTCTTTGGAGATGAAGGGGTGAGTAAAAGTTATGATATATTGTTGGAGGGTGATCAGGAAATGTTGGCGTATCAGAGAATACAGACAAGAAAGTAGACTAATTGCCAATAATGCCAATTCACAGTAACTGAATGTTGGGTCGGATGAGCAAAAGATGCTGGCGTATCAGGGAATAGGGAGAGATTGCCAATAATGCCAATTCACAGTAACTGAAAAACTGGGGCTAGAATGGTGGATGAGAATTTCGTGCCGGAGGCAACGAGGCCCAGCAATGAATGCGGAATGACGAGGAAGTCGGTTCGAATTTCGCAGCACGAACAGTGCATAATAATCTGACTAAGAATCCAAGCCTTCCACATGGATTCGCAAACCATCTTCAATTGATGTTGCAGGAACATGCAAACCGCTATCTTTCATTACAGTTATATCATAGATACGGTGACAAAGAAATGGCAGGTGATCGGGATGGGCCGCCATATACTCAGCGACATGAACTTCTTCAATAGTTAAATCAACACCAAGTATATCGGCGATGATTTCATAGTATCGTTTCGAAGCGATAATATCCGGCCCGGTCACATTGTATATCTGCCCAGCGATTTTGCTGTTTCCATAAACACTGAGAATGCATGCTGCCAGGTCAGTAGCAAGGATTGGTTGTTGCAGAAAATGCCCGCCGCCGACAAGTTCTAAAGGCGTGCCGGCTTTCATTTTGGCAATTAATTCTGTGTCACGACTATGCAGTGGCAGGCAACCGAGCTGGGATGTAGGTCCGTAAATATGTCCAGGTCGTAGTACGGTCCATTGCATATCGCCCGTATCTTCATTTATCAATTCCAATTCGCAAAGGCGTTTGTTAATACCATAGGTCATATTAGAATCGAGATCGCAATACTGCGCGTTGTCTACAGATTGCGGGAACTGGCGCTTTTCTGGATCGTAAACGAAGTCGGTCGAAATCAACACAAACTGTTTTGCCCGTTCTTTGAAGAGCTCAATGTCCTGCTGAATATCTTCAAGCCCATAACAGATACAGTCTACTACGAGATCCCATTTTGTATCGAGATTGGCGATCGCAAATGCGGTGGCGTTGTGATCTTTCCGGTCCACAGTGATGGCATGTACTCCATCCGGCAGAGCGCGTTGGCCACGAGTGATGGTGTGAACCTCATGCCCTGCAGTCAGAGCCGCATTTGCCAGCGTGCCGCTAACATGCCCACTGCCGCCAATGATCAGAACTTTCATTCTCTCATCTCTCCACAGCAATCAAGCCAGGCAGAAAAATCCACCCATTGAGATCGAAGATATATTTTTGTGCATTGGCCATTTCGACACTTGTTTTTCCCGCGGCATTTTCTATTGGGCGATAGTCATTTTCCATTTTATTCATTCCATTATCCCAGGTATTCAATTATGCATGATGGGCCACTTACAGGAAATGCATCACCGAGCTTTTCCAGTTTTCCACTTTGCGGATCCATGTGAAAAGCCTGTAGGTTTTCTCCGGCCATGTTGGCTACAAGTAACAGAGAACCATGCGCTGCAAATTCCAGGTTTTGCGGGCCATTACCAAAACTTTCCTGAATATCTACCAGAGTCAGTTCACCGCTATTAGACTCCACGGAATAAATTGCAATGCTGTCATGCCCGCGATTCGTTGCATATAGAAACTTTCCATCCGGGCGAAGTCGTAAATCAGTCGTATGTGTTCTTCCAGTATAGTCATCCGGAATAGTTGGGATTGTTTGCTTTTCAGTCAACTCTCCTTGCTGTGCATCAAAGTCATAAACAGAGACCGTATTGAGCAATTCATTCACGACATAGAAGTGCCGCCCATCCTGACTAAAGACCATATGCCTGGGACCGGCGCCTGGAGTGCTTTCAACAAAGGGCTGACTATTCGCAGCAAAGGTTCCTTCTTCATGATTCAGTCGGTAGATCATAACTTTATCCATACCAAGGTCTGCCACAAAAACAAAGTTGCCTGATGGATCAGAGATAATCGAATGGGTATGTGCTTCCATTTGTCTCTCGGCATTTACGCTGCTGCCCTCATGCTGCTCAAAAAATGCCCGGCTTTGGGGCACCCCATCTACAAGTGAAAAGAGCTCAAAATTGCCGGACACGTAATTTGCCTGAAGTATAAATTTTTCGTTGGCATCCACTGATAAATAACAACCGCCCTCACCCTTGGATATCTGTGCATCCACTTCAGTTAGTTCATTCGATGCAGAATCGATACTAAATGTTTTTAACATATGCGAGCCATGTGCTTCATCAACAGAAAAGTTATAGATACTGTAGACATGAGACTGTGATTTATATGTTGCGATATAAAAAGGTTCCGGCACAGGTTTATATGAAAGGCGGTTCCATTCACCAGTTTCGGAATCCAATTCAAAAATACTTATGCCGGTTTCATCACCGGAAAATGACGATATTAAGAGGCGGGTTTTCATACATCCATCCTTTATTTTTAATAAAAAATAGCATGACAAGTCAAATCAATCTACTCAGTTAATTGCTTTTTTTAAGAAATTCGGTTTTAAGGACAATGGTTGTTTTGTTTACCCGACCTTCAATATGTGCGGGGTTTGAAGTTATTCGAATGTTCTTTACAATGGTACCACGTTTGGCAGAAAAGCCTGCACCTTTAACATCCAGGTCTTTTATGAGACTTACTGTATCGCCCTCATTCAAAATAGTACCATTTGAATCTACAGTTGCAGTATCACCCTTTTGGTTACCCGCTGTCACTGCACCTGTGTTTGCCCAGCTTAAGACATCATCCTCAAGGTAAAGTTGATCACGAAGATCCCGGGCCCAGACATGTTCGTGCAAGCGAGTTAATAGTCGCCATATTAGAACCTGCACAACAGGCACTTCAGTCCAAGCCGTTTCATTTAAACAATGCCAAAGATTTACATCTAGTTCAGAATTGTCATCAAGCTGATTTAGGCAAGTTTCGCAAATCATTACTGAGCGTTCCTGAGATGGGCTCTCAAGAAGCGGAGTAAGTTCATAAACATGCAAGCTTGTATTGGTGGCGCAAAGTTCGCAATGCGATTTGCAGCGCCGAACCAGATCTTTCTCAAATGTTTTTATCGCACTTAGGCGTGCAATTTCAGCACGGCCCATATCTATCCTTTATAGAAGCAAGAATCAATTTCGTTTACTTTTTCTTGCCATATGCAGGACGCACATTGTGAATCTTTTGTTTTTTGCAGGCATCAAACAGCTTTGTTAAGTCGAGCACACTTTCTGGAGTGACGACCATTTTTCCACGTTCACGAATGACCTCATAAACATTGTCATAAAAATCACCCGGCGTTTTACTTTTAATAGGAATCGTTTTTGTTTTCCATGGGAGTTTATCATCGTTGCCATATTTCCGTCCAACCGGTGGTGTTAAAACCAAAGGTAATTCTTTCGCTTTTTTAGGGTCGAAATAATTGATGATTGTTTCAGTTCCATCGCAATGAGCGCTGCCACAGTTCCCAAGAATATGCCAATAGCGTGTGGGCACATTGGCACTGGTGGAAATTTCCACGTCGATGAGTGCGCCGCTTTTTAAGCGAACCACCAGTTTCATATGATCTTCAGCATTGCCCGAATCGGCAACTAATTTCAGATCGCAAAAATAATCTTTAATTGGAGAGTCTAATAAATAGAGCGCATAATCCACATGATGGGTGCCATGATTATTCAGTAATCCGCCATTATTTTTCTTCAAGGTCTGCCAGTCATTGCGACGCCCAAAACCATTAAACTGCATACGGAATTCAAAAATCTCTCCGAGGATCCCAGATTCAAAAATATCTTTAAAGTGCTTCACCTCTTTGTTAAAGCGATAATTATGATGGCAGAATAATTTTTTGGATGCCTTTTTTGATGCAGCAATCATCTTGCGTAATTCGGGTGCATCCATGGCGCAGGGTTTTTCAACGAGTACATGTTTGCCTGCTTTGAATGCAGCGATGCTCAATGGCCCATGGAATTGTGATGGGGTGGCATTTACGATAAGCTCTGCTTTGGATGTCTCAATAAGCTCTTTGAATGTCTTATATGATTTGCAGCCAAATTCGGCTTCTGCCTGTTTACAACGTTCTTCGAGTCCGTCGCTTACTGCAACGATTTGAAAGCGGTCATCATTGCGCAAACGTCCTACATGTATATCCCAACCTGCCCGACCCAATCCCAAAACACCGACTTTTATTGGGCGCTTAACTGTTTTCTTCTTTGCCATTTTTCATAACTCCTATTGAATGAATCCTAAAACTAATGTGAATTCAAACAATGCATAGCTGAAATGACTGAAAATATTGTTTAATTTAAGGTGTTTATGAGGTCCCGCTAATCTCATTAAAACGGTTGCGACTTTCCTCATCGAGCTCGTATCCGCAGAATAAGCACCTGTTAAACTTCATGCATATTTTCGAATCGCACTCTGGACAATCTAAGGGCGCTGGTCGTCCGACGCCATCTTTGATGCCATCCCGTAAATCAATTTCATTGACTTTGGCATTCAGCTCATCATTACTTACTCCAAGCTTTTCACTCATAATTTCCCACATTGCCTGATTGATCAGAACAAGCTTGCTCATACGATCCTCAAGACGGTAATTGGGCTCACGTGATGTTTTTGGTAAATGTGAAGATGGTCTGTTTGCAAAATGACTGTGATCAGTCGGCATTTCCTCGTTTTCATAACAACTTAAGATATCGAATAAACAAAGCTCCATTTATTTCTCCTTTCGACCACTGGGCAACGCTGCCACTGGCTCGATTTATTGTTTTTATATTAGACGTATGATTGCACGCAATCTTGTCTACAAAAATTAAAAATCAAGACTTAATCCCTTTGTGAAATATAAATATAAAAAAGAATCTATCGCATCTAAGAACCTTAACTTGCCGCCGTCTGACAGTTATCTCATGAACTTGCGTCTGTTTTTGTACTTACAAGCAAGTTCTTACGCGATTGAAAATTCTAACTGGGTGGTTTTCTCCGTTGAATAGGCCAGACTGAATGATGAGTCGCATATATACAGATGGTTCCTGTGGAGGAGAAGCGGGAAAGCAAAAGAACTCACAGGTTTTACCTGTGAGTTTTTTTGTTATTTCGAATGGTTAATCTGTTAACGAAATATCCCAGTACAGTTTACCAAGAAATTCTTCCCAGCTTTTTGGAATATTGTTATACGCCTTTTTGTTTTTCACCATCGACCAATGTGGCTGAAATGGCTTACGGCGTAATTTCATTCCAACATCTTCGAGTAACATGTTGCCCTTTTTGCAATTGCAGGAAATACATGATAATACAAGATTTGTCCAAATCGTCTTTCCACCCTTAGACCGTGGAATGATATGGTCAATATTCATTTGGTCTTTCTTGTAATGTTTTCCGCAGTACTGACACTCGTAGTTATCACGCGCAAAGATTGCATTACGTGACAGCTTCGCTTTCTTCATGAAGAAGCCGTTGTACTCTGTGGTAACAATGACTTCGGGAATGGCCATATTAAAATTTACCGCGTGAATGATTTTTTCTTCGGCAAGTTCTGCTATCTTTTTTGCGTCGCCCCAGTTGTCTATCCACTCATCCATTCCATACAATGAATAATCAGCCGCAACAATGCGGGCACGCTCTGTCATGACTTTTTTCAGTGCTTCGAAAACAGTCGTTGTATCAATGGGAATCCAAGACTTACTTAATACCAGAACTCTTGCATCAAGTGCAGTTGCCATTGTTCACTCCTCATGTTGGCTAACGCAATACTGCATTAGCTTAATATAATATAGTCTAAAAACCAACAATTTTTACAAAAACTGTCGATTATTCGTGTTGGGAGTTCACGCAAGAAATGCGCAGTTCTGTCTTGTTTTTTTTATTTCGTGTTGAGCCGCGGCGATTATTTTTCGCTTTGGCTGTACCCGTTCCTGTCTACTCTAGACTTCCAGGGTTCCCAATT